>DAOQNB010000099.1:0-7478 GCA_035335845.1 Acidobacteriota bacterium
AGCAGGTCTATCCCCAGGCAAAGCAGATCTCAGAAACCGGCGTCAAGGTTGTGAAAACCGCACTGCCAAAACCCGAAAAACCAGCGCTTGAAACTCTGTGCCCACCCGAGTCGCTT
The DNA here is from genome assembly GCA_035335845.1 of Acidobacteriota bacterium. GTDB lineage: Bacteria > Acidobacteriota > Blastocatellia > Chloracidobacteriales > Chloracidobacteriaceae > JACQXX01. Next base: position 117 of record DAOQNB010000099.1, read on the forward strand.
GAACTTTTACCACCTGAGCAACTGGCAGCTCAGCTCAAGCAGAAATATTCAGTGTCTGAACTGATTGAGTTATGTGCCTGTCTGATTGGATCGGAGAATGCCTCGCTGTTTGCCGCCGTACTCAGTCGTCTTCGAGAACGCAATGCCGGGAGGGTGCTTTAACCAGGCAACTAGGCACAATGCGTAGATTGATTGATTCCCTGGATTGTCAGAAATAATTTTGATTCCGATCAAGATTGTTGCCTAACAGCTACGTGTGTGTTATATAGGCTGGGTTCGCACTGATTTCGTTTCAAGTTTCGTCAATTTCCCATTTCCCATTCTTCAATTCAATTCCCGGCACGGCTGAGTTTGTGTCCGTGACTGATTCTGTAACATCTGGTTTTCGGAGTGGATTTTTGTTCCTTCCGTGTCTTTGTCTCCATTTAACTTACTTATGACAAGGAGCGTCCAGACCCGTCTGAGCCGAAGATTCCATAAAAATTGAACACTTTTCAACCCACTGTCAGTCATTGAGGGGGGCGCCCAACCTTGCTGCCAGCCGCCTGTTTTTCGGTCGTGGTGTGACGTGCCTGATACCACGTGAAGGTGTGCCGGTCGTGGCGAGATCCCAATCAGTTTTCCCCTGTACTTGATTGAACGGAAGAAGTGTGTCTCAATTCCAAAAGAATCAACATTCTGGCAGGTACGGAAGACTCATCCGGCTTCATATGACGCTGATTCGGTCAACCCTGGAACTGGTCAAAACCAAATTGAGCGAGTCGCTTCGAACGGAAGGGATGACCAACGAAGATTGGGCATTGCTTTCAAACCTCACCGATCAGGAAGGTCAGCTTTACGAAGAGACCAAACATAAAATCGTGATGGTACTTGTCAATATTCAACACGAGACCATTATCAGCACCTATAACCGAACGGTTCCAGCCAAAGGAGATCAATATACTGTGATTGCTCCGCCACTCTATATTGATCTGTTTGTGCTGCTCTACGCTAACTTTTACAACCAGAGCTATCGCGATGGACTGGGGATGATTTCTCGCACCATCAGCTTTTTTCAGCAAAATCCCTGGTTTACCCATGACAACCTCCCTGGTCTGGACCCGGTGATTGACAAGCTCACGTTTGAAATGGTCAACCTGAGTCTTCCAGACCTGAATTACCTGATGGGGATGCTCGGCGTGAAATACCTCCCCTGTGTGTATTACAAGGTCCGGCTGCTACCGTTCCAAAGCGATATGCCTCAAGCAGAAGTCTCTGCAGCCAAAGGAGTTACCACTCCAGGAGAAGTTTAGGGTTTTTCAACCGATTCAAACAATCTGCAAAAATCAGCACCGCCCCTGATACGAGGGTTCTTCTCAACTCTCATTTTCCAATTTCAAAGGAGATCGCATGAGCAACCAGGATCAAACTGTCTGGACATGTTCGGTTGATAGTTCGACACTCACGGCATCCCTCAAGGTTTCCGTCAACGGCGGCTCGCCAGACCCTTTCGTTATGAAAGGGGTTTGCTATTCACCCTGCCCGATTGGTGGCTCAAACTCATATGGGCCGAACATTGGCGACTGGTTTTGGGATGCTTACACCGGAGTAACCAACTGGAGCGGCACCTGGTCAAATGATTTGCCTCTCATTAAAGCGCTCGGGGCCAACACAATTCGCGTGTATTGCTTCATTGATACGCAACTTCCGCCGGCACCTCCAGCCCAGATCTTTACCCATACCTCATTTCTTGACGCCTGTTATGAAAACGGGCTGTATGTCCTGGTCGGTATTCCGTTGCCACAATCGTTGTTTGTCCTGGGTCAAACACCTCAACCTTCAGCTGATTGGTGGACTCAAAATCTTCAGACAACTGTTTCTGAAATAGCCAATCATCCGGCAGTACTTGGCTTTACTATTGCCAATGAAGTAGATAACGGCAGCGTTGACACCTATGGTCCAGAGGCAAATGCAACTTACTGGTGGGGCCAGGTGCAGGCCATGGCGCAGATTGCAAAAACGGCGGCACCCGATAAGCTGGTCGGGATTGCCAACCACGATGACCCAGGAATCTGCCAGAATGCGTCATCTTATATGGCAACCTGTCCTTCAATTGATTTTTGGGGTGTCAACACCTACCAGCCACAGAGTTTTTCCTCGGTCTTTCAAGGCTACGGAAGTTTGACGGGTGCAGCCTTGAAACCAGTGATTCTGACTGAATATGGGTTCCCCTCAACCAGCCGAACCACCGCCAACACCTGTAATCCAGCGGAGATTTATTCCGACTCGACCACGGAGGCCAATGTGGCAACGGTGCTCACCACGATGCTGCCGGCAGCTTTTGCCGAATCATTGAACCTTGGGTTGTACTATTTTGAGTTTTGCGATGAGTGGTGGAATCAATCCGGCTATCAGATCGCGGCCAACTTCACCTGCCCGGCGGCAACCGGTCCCAACGCCCCGAATGGCGGCGCTGGCGGAAGTTTCAATATGCCGAATGTGTACACCTGGTACGGTGGCCCGCCTGCCTGCGGCTTCCCAAACTATTACTGGGATAACGATGGGTTTGGGCTGTATGCAGTTGGTGTTGGAACTGGTCGAAACCCCGCCGATCCCTGGGATCCAGGTACCAACTCACCAGCCTTGCCACTTGACACCCGGAGTGGTCGAGCAGCAGTTATCACCGCCATAAAGACTTCATTTGGATAGATTTTCAAGACCGGCATCAACCTGTAACCATCGCACATTTCGACACCGAAAAGGTGAATCTATGCGCAGCCCTCTTTTTCCGAATCGGACAACTGAGCGGGTACTCCGCAATCCCCAACGGGAGAAAAAAGGAGTTCTCAGAGACCGTGAGGAACCTCGCCGATATTACTTTCAGCGGTTGATGCAGGTTACGGTGCGCCATTCCTATTACAACGGCGAAGACGACCTTTGCCTGGACTTCCAGGTGCTTCCAACCCCGTCCACCGCCAGCCTGATGCATAGCATCGGGCTGGTTTTTAAAGCAGAACCCGGCGGGTTTTCTGTCTTCTACAATACCAGGGAAGAAGAGGACTTAATTCAATATTTAGGGCGGCAGACTGATCCGGGAGTCCCTGGCATTTGGACCCGGCTTTCGTTTGTGTTCGTCTTAACCAATCAGTTCTTTGTCAACTTTACCAATATCAACATTAAGACCAACCCGGCGCTTGAGAACTTTTACTTTACAAACCAGAGATCCCACCGTCGGTTGGAACAACAAATCGTCCTGCATCCCGAGACGTTTGTGACCGAACGCGAAACTCTGGAAGTGACACCGATCCAGGTTCCGGTTGTGGTGCCACCAACAGCGAAAAAAGTTAAAGTTCGGGCTATTTCAAATGAGGAAGTCCTTTGTTTTCCACGGTGTTTTCCAAAAGAACTCTTGCTGAAAAAATCCCCCAATGCCATTACCTGTAAAGATGCCGCCTCAGGAAAAGGCGAAGAGGTATGCCGGGATCTGCTCTATATTAATTTTTCAGTGCTTCCTGAAGATAAATATACCATCGAGCAGGTAGCCAAAGGTGGGCAAATCATTGATCAACAAGAAGTTCTGTACACAATTGCCTCTCCCGTGCCTTTTTGTTTCATCAACCTTCTGTTTACCAGCCCCACGGGTCAATATCCAGATCACTACCCGGTTCAACCATTGCCGGATGGAACCATCGGAATTGTCCCCGTCACCTATGAAATCAAATTCAAAGCCCGCTCAACCTACTGGAACTATTTTGTGATTCCACAGCGGTCAAAAGAACGACTTACCAACCTGCAAATCAAAGATGTGACTCCAGATCGGGATCCGATTGAATTTGCCGGTCCCTGTCGAGTGAAGCTTGCCAACGGTTCGATAGCCTACCGCTTTGTTTCAATGGTGCCGATTCAGTTGCAGCAACACTCCGACTTCATCTTTCAATTGTGGGGAAAGCACGGGTTGATGGTCCAGGAAAATATTTTGATTGACCGGCTTCCAGTGGCTTCCATGCAGCAGGTTTTACCTGAAACAAAAGCCACCGCCTGCCTCAAACTGCGAAAGAGTTTATGTCCGGATGCCGCGGGTTCTCCCAACTGCCAAACCCTCATCGCCCAGCTCTGCCCGTTCGATGGGGACGGGACACTGACTGAAACCCAACTTGACCCTGTACCGAAAATTCAGAATTTTTCTGACATTTTTGTCGCTCTCTAAACCTGACTGTCCATTAACCGACCAATGAGGTTCTTATGCCAGCTACTGTTTATCGCAGAACGCCCGGTGTCTATGTCACCGAACTTTCCGCCTTTCCGCCGTCAATTGTTGGTGTTCAAACCGCTGTACCGGCTTTTATCGGGTATACCAAGAAAGCGGAGATCAGTGGAAAACCTGTCTTTATGAAGCCGATTAAAATCGGTTCGATGGTTGATTTTGTGGAAATCTTTGGCAAGGAATATGATCCGGTCTATCAGATCCAGGAAGTTACGGATCAACCCAAAATCAAAAATCACGAATATGACTTCCAGGTTGTTGAGCCCCCAACGCAACCCACAACCCCACCTCCGTACCCAATTCCGAATGGAACCACGAAATATTTCAACCTTGTTTTTCCTACGGGAAGCACCAAATTCAATCTCTACAACAGTCTTCGCCTGTTTTATGCCAATGGTGGCGGGAATTGTTTTGTTGTCTCCGTAGGCACGTATGAAGGCACCACCAGCATCAGCAAAGAAAAGCTCCTCGAAGGGTTGGGGGTGATCAAAGAACAGGTTGGGCCAACCATGCTGGTTGTGCCGGATGCCGTTTTGTTAGCTCCAACCGGGGGGAAAGAACCAGGCTGGGTATCGGCTGATTTCCAGGCAGTCACCCGCAGAATGCTGGAACAATCTGCCGAGTTAAAAGACCGAATGGCCATTCTGGATGTGTATGGCACTCCACTGGCCACCAAAGATAATTATGAAGACATTATCAACCGATTTCGTGAAGATGTCGGAGAAGCTGGCTTAAGTTATGGGGCCGGATACTTTCCGTTTCTGGCAACGACGGTCATTCCGATAGACGATTTTGATTACACCAACATTACTGGTGTGACGGGGGGGACACCGCTGAGTGAAATTCTCACCTGGCAGGCAGCCAACCTCTATAACGGCGGATATCTCCCTGGCGCTGATCAGGGCACCAAACGCTATCTGGCAGTCAAAGCTGACATTGACGCGATGGCGACCACCACCACCGAGCCTGGAATCACCAAGTTGAACAACAATTTGATGGCCTCGCTTCCGTTGTTAAAGGACATGCTCCGCATCATGATTGCCAAAGAGTCAATATTGCCTCCAAGTGGAGCCATGGCCGGAATTTATACCTACAATGACGCCACTCGCGGTGTATGGAATGCCCCGGCGAATCTCACGCTTTCGGGTGTTGATCGCACAACGTTCAAACTCAACGATGAGCAACAGGGCGAAATGAACGTTCCGGTCAATGGCAAAGCCGTGGATGCCCTGCGAGAATTTGTTGGGCGCGGCGTTGTCGTGTGGGGGGCGCGTACTCTGGATGGCAACAGCAATGACAACCGGTATATCCAGGTCCGCCGAACATTGATTACCGTCGAACAATCCATCAAGTTATCGCTCGATAAGTTTGTGTTTGCCGCCAACGATGCCAACACCTGGGTGACCGTCGTCTCAATGATTTCAAATTACCTGCAGGGCTTCTGGTCACAGGGTGGGTTGATGGGATCGACGGCTCAGGAAGCATTCTCGGTGCAATGCGGACTCGGCAGTACCATGACACCGATGGATGTTCTGGAAGGGTATATGATTGTCCAGGTAACCCTCCAAATGATTCGACCCGCTGAATTTATTGAACTGACCTTCAAGCAGAAGATGGAAGGTCTCGGCTAATCCAATTTGGGCTCAGGGCTGAGGGAAAGAAATTGAACCAGTTGAGACCATTGGAGTTCATTGAATTCCAAATGCCCTCCCTTCTTCTCTCTGCGCTATTCCCTAATCCTTTTTTCATCTTTCATCAGGAGGCATCATGGCAGGCGAAGTTCAAAATAACATTTGGCCGTTACCTAAGTTTTACTTTTCAGTTCAACTTGGTGACGATAACTCTGTGAGTTTTCAAGAAGTTGACGGACTCAACAGCGAAACTCAGGTCATTGAATACCGACACGGCAACAGTCCGATTTTCTACCCGATCAAAATGCCAGGATTGGGCCGGGTCGGCAATGTCACGATGCGGAAAGGCATCTTTGTCAACGATGCGCGGTTCTGGACCTGGTACAACGAAATCAAGATGAACACCATTGCCCGTCGCACCGTCGTCGTCAATCTGCTCGATGAAACCGGCGCACCAAAGATGGTCTGGACGCTCAACAATGCCTGGGTCACGAAACTGACCGGGACGGACCTCAAATCAGAAGGCAACGAAGTGGCGGTCGAATCCATTGAAATCGCCTTCGAAACCCTGACGGTGGCAGCTCCTTAAATACAGCGGGCGGAAGACTCGCAGGCTCGGGGCTGAAAACTTCGGGCTGAAGATTCTTGGGCTCAGGGTATTGAACCCGTTTTCTTCCGCCCCGAGCTTGCGAGTCTTCCGCCCCAAGCCCTCAGCCCTGGTATTTGAGGTTTCAATGACAGACAACTACTATCCACCCGGTGCTTTTTACTTTAGCGTGGCTGTGATTGGGTCAGGTTCGATCCTTTCGCTGTTGACTGGCATTGATGCCAGTTTTCAGGAAGTGTCGGGCATTCAGTCTGAATTTGGCTTTGAGGATGTTGGTGAAGGTGGTGAAAACCGCTATAAGCATCGGCTTCCGCTGCCAGCCAAATATTCAAACCTGGTGCTACGGCGCGGAGTCGTCACCACCGACTCGTTTCTCTCAGAGTGGGTTGGGCAAACGATTGGATCATCCCTGTCACTGCCGATCATCACTCAAAATCTGCTGGTGACACTCCTCAACGACGACGGGATCCCATTGATTGCCTGGGGGTTTGTAAATGCCTATCCACTCAAGTGGGAATTTTCGGCCATGAACTCACAGGAAAACAAGATCCTGACCGAAAAGATGGAGTTCACTTACAACTACTTTGAACGAGTCACTTTAGGAAGCCCGGCTTCAGTGGCCGTCAAACTTGCGCAACTGGCGGCCCGGATGGCCCTGTGAGACTGGGGCTGAAGAAATCGGGCTGAGGGCTTGGGGCTAAGGGTATACAAATCATTTGAATTCAATTTGGAGTTTTCCCCTCAGCCCTTAGCCCAAGGTTTTCAGCCCTCAGCCCCAAGCCCGATGTTTTCAGCCCCAAGCCCGATGTTTTCAGCCCCAAGCCCTAACCTATGTCCTTAGAAATCAGTGAAATCACAATTCGAATCGGCGTCCGGGAAGA
>DAOQNB010000099.1:7578-10755 GCA_035335845.1 Acidobacteriota bacterium
AACCTATGTCCTTAGAAATCAGTGAAATCACAATTCGAATCGGCGTCCGGGAAGACAATTCTGGGGATGAATCCCGTCAGCCCAAAACCGAAATCCGGGAAGCGGAACTCTTCGACCGGGAAGAGCTGGTCGAAGACTGTGTCCGGCGTGTGTTGTATCTGTTGAGAACTCAAGGAGACCGATAACATGGGCTTTTCCGGTAGTCTTGAAAAAATGAAGGTCACGGCCTATGTCAACAGCGACTTCACGTCGCAGGTGGGCGAGGTGTTTTCGGTGTACATCAACCCTGAAAAATACTCCCACTCCTATAAAATCTGTTACAACGACGTTCAGGCCCAGGGAAGCAACGGCGGTTCGCCTGAATTCAACCGGATTCCGTCGGAAGAGGTCAAATTCGAACTGGTTTTTGATGGAACCGGCGTGGTGCCAAGCCCGATTCCGGGTGTGATTCCCTTTACCGGAGATGGCATTTCAGCTCAGATTCTCGCCTTCAAAAACCTGGTTTTTCGGTTCAACGGCAAAATTCACAGCCCCAACTACCTGAAAATTGTCTGGGGAAAGTTCATTTTTCCCTGTCGAATGTCAGCCTTGACGATTAACTACACGTTGTTCAAACCAGATGGCACACCTTTGCGGGCCCGAGCGAATGCCACATTCATCAAATTTAACAACGAGCGCACGCTGGCGCTGGAAGCCAACCAGAACTCGCCCGATCTGGCACACATCCTGACCGTCAAAGCCGGAGATACATTGCCGTTGATGTGTTACACCGTGTATGGCAGCAGCGCCTACTATCCACAAGTTGCGAAAGTCAATGGATTGACTGATTTCCGGAGCCTGGTGATCGGGATGCAGATTGTATTTCCACCGTTTGAAGGAGCCACGGTCCAATGACCACGCCGACCCCCTATTCAGTTGATACGTCACTGGTTTCCTTCAGCATTAAGATTGAAGGGAAGGAAATTGACACCACCTTTCAGGTGTATTCAATCAACACCTGGGTTGGCGTCAACAAAATTCCCAAAGCTCAGATTCTGATTTATGACGGCAGTCCGTCAGAACAGACCTTTGAAATCAGCAACCTGTCCACGTTTCTGCCTGGGAAAAAACTTGAAATTGCAGCCGGGTACAATAACGGGAAACTCACTCCGATTTTTAAGGGCGTGATTGTCAAACAGGGCATTGAAATCACCCAAACCCAGGGTTCAAAGCTCATCGTGGATGTAACCGATGAAGCCATCAAAATGACTCTTGACCGCAAAAATGCCCTCTTTGAAAAGATCAAGGACAGCGACTTGATTGGGAAACTCATTACCAGCAATGGGTTAGCTAAAGACGTTGCCGCAACCACCACTGTTTATGAAGAAATTGTCCAGTACTATGCCACCGACTGGGACCTGATGCTGATGCGCGCTGAACTCAACAGCATGGTCGCAATTGTGGACGGTGGCAAAGTTACGGTCAAAAAACCTGATACCCAGCAATCCCCCGTGTTGAAAGTCGAATATGGCGACACAATTCTGGACTTGCAGGCTGAAATGAACGCGGCCACCCAGTACAAATCTTCAGTCATTAAAAGCTTTACCTGGGACGTAGACACCCAAAAGTTGATCGAATCCGGACCTGGCTCGGTCTCGGTTCAGGAACCGGGAAACGTTTCATCCGATGAACTGGCCAGAGTCTTTGACGTCAAGAAATACACTCAGCAAACCGGCGGCCCGGTGGAAAAATCGTCGCTCCAGGACTGGTCATCTGCCGAAGTGCTCAAGTCAAAACTGTCTAAAATTCGGGGCCACGTCCGGTTTCAAGGCAGCGCGCTGGTCCAGCCGGGTAAAACCATCGAACTCGCCGGATTAGGGAACCGGTTCAATGGAAAAGCCTATATCAGTGGCGTCCATCATTCGATTATCAACAATAAATGGCTGACATCAGTGGACTTCGGGCTGTCTGCCCGCTGGTTTGCGGCGGAAAATCCCGATATTTCCGCCCCGGATGCCTCCGGGCAACTACCTCCGATCAAGGGCTTGCAGACCGGGATTGTCAAAAAAGTAGCCCAGGATCCAGGCGGAGAATTTCGAGTGCTGGTCAATCTGCCCATTTTACAGGATGCGAGCAAAGGCGTTTGGGCGCGACTGGCCACCTTTTATGCTTCAAACAAAGTTGGAGCGGTGTTTTACCCCGAAGTCAATGATGAAGTTGTCGTGGCTTTTATGAATGAAGACCCGCGCTACCCGGTGATTGTTGGCAGTCTATACAGCAAAAAGATGGCCCCGCCCTACGCGCCAGATGAAAAGAACCAGAAGAAAGCCATTGTGACCAAAAGCAAGCTCGAAATCACCTTTGACGAACAAAATAAAATCATCGAAATCAAAACCCCCGGAAAACATTTGATCAAACTGGATGACAAAGCCGGGTCCATCACCATTGCCGACAGTAACCGAAACTCCGTTGTGCTTTCAAAAAGCGGAATCAATCTTGAAAGCGCTTCAAACATAAATATTAAAGCCAAAGGAAATATCAGCTTAGATGCGACTGGCAATCTATCATTAAGCGCCAAAGCCAACGCGACAATGGAAGGGTTGCAGGTCGCCCACAAAGCTAAAGCCAAATTTTCAGCCAACGGCACCGCTTCGGCAGAAATTACCTCTTCGGGAATTCTGACCGTCCGTGGAACGCTGGTTAAAATCAATTGAAGGGGAGACAGGTGTTTGGTGCTTGGTGCTTGGTGCTTGGTTTTTGGTTTTTGAAAATATTGGTTCCAAAGTACCAGGTACCAGGTACCAGGTACCAATCCCTGGTCAATAAAGGAGTTTTCCTATGCCTCCCGCTGCCAGATTGACCGATTTTCATCAATGTCCGCTCAGCACCCCGGTCGGCCCCGTAACCATTCCGCACGTCGGAGGCCCAATTGCCGGCCCCGGTGCGCCAACCGTCTTAATCGGTGGATTGCCCGCCGCCAAAGTGGGTGACATCGCAATTTGCATTGGTCCTCCAGATGCCATTGTGAAAGGCTCGATGACGGTCAAAGTCATGGGAATGCCCGCGGCCAGAATGGGCGACAAAACTGCCCACGGCGGCACTATTTTGATGGGCTTTCCGATGGTGATGATTGGAGGATGAGAAAATCCGGGTTCCGGGTTCCGGGTTCCGGGTTCCGGGTTCCGGGTTCCGGGTTCC
>DAOQNB010000100.1:0-10728 GCA_035335845.1 Acidobacteriota bacterium
AACCAAGAACCAAGAACCAAGAACCAAGAACCAAGAACCAAGAACCAAAAACCAAAAACTAAGCACCACAAACACCAGTCGCCAGACTTCCGTTAACCGTCAACCATCAGGAAAAAATATATGCCTGACATTGCCACAACCACCGGGAATACAGTGGTTGATCTCGATTATGCGCCACAAGATAAGCTGGCTCAGCATATTCGCGAACAATCTGCCCTCGACAATACTGTTACCATCAGCATGGGCCCTCAGCACCCGTCAACCCATGGGGTGTTGCGCCTGCAACTGGAACTTGACGGTGAAACCGTCGTCCAGGCGATTCCAGACATCGGCTATCTCCACACCGGGATGGAGAAGCAGATGGAAACCAAGAAGTACCAGCAGAATATTGTCATTACTGACCGCATGGACTATCTCAACCCGATGGGGAATAACCTCGGGTATGTGATGACGGTCGAAAAACTGCTCGGGATTGTGGATGATATTCCGCCGCGAGCCCAGACCCTGCGCGTGCTGCTGACTGAATTACAGCGCATTGCCTCACATCTGGTCTGGCTGGGAACACACGCGCTCGACCTGGGAGCGATGTCGATGTTTTTCTATTGCTTCCGCGAGCGTGAAAAAATTCTCAACATTTATGAAGCTGTTTGCGGTGGTCGCATGACGGTGAGTTACTTCCGCGTCGGTGGGCTTCCGTATGATGTCCCGCCGGGCTTTACCAAAATGGTGCGCCAGTTTTTGGAAGACTTCCCTGCAGCGATCAAGGAATATCACGCCTTGTTGACCGGCAACCAGATTTTCCAGAAGCGAACCCGTGGAGTTGGGCATATCAGTGCCGAAGATGCCATCAATCTCGGGGTGACTGGCCCGAGCCTGCGTGGGTCGGGATTACCGCACGACGTTCGCCGGAGCGAGCCCTATTGCGGGTATGAAACCTATGATTTTGATATCCCAGTTGAGCAGGACGGCGATATTTTTGCCCGGTATATGGTGCGCATGCGCGAACTGCACGAAAGCTGGAAAATCTGCCGTCAGGCGCTGGATCGGTTAAAGCCCGGCCCAGTCAAAGCCAACACACCGAAAGTTGTGTTGCCTGAGCGGGAAGAAATGAAGCATCAGATGGATGCGTTGATTCACCACTTCCTGCTGGCGGCCTATGGGTTTAGTGTGCCAGCCGGCGAAGCCTATCACGCCATCGAAGGCTCAAAAGGCGAGCTTGGCTTCTATATCATCAGTGACGGTACAGAGCGACCCTGCCGGGTGCATGTTCGCGGACCGTCATTTGTGAACCTGCAGGCCCTGCCGAAAATTGTTGAAGGAACCATGATTGCCGACGTGGTGGCGGTCATTGGCAGCCTCGACATTGTGCTCGGAGAAATCGACCGCTGAGGAAGAATGAGGAATGAAGAATTGAGAATGAAGAATTGAGAATGAAGAACGTAACAAAAGCGTTCTGAGTAGATTGCCAACCAGCTATCGAACTGCTCTCGATCAACTCATAATTCTCAATTCTTCATTCTTCATTCTCAATTCTTTATTTTCAACTCAGGATTCATCATCCTTCTCATTCCTTTGTTCCCCGCTTAGATCACTATGTTTAGCGAACAAATCAACAAAAAAGCCGACGAAATCATTGCGCGGTACCCTGTGAAACGCTCTGCCATTCTGCCTCTGCTGCATCTGGTCCAGAATGAAGAAAACCAGATTAGTAAGGATGGCATGCGATTTGTTGCCAAAAAGCTCGGAGTTGAAATGAACGACGTGTACGAAGTGTTAACCTTCTACACTATGTATTTTACTGAACCGATTGGCAAATATCATATTCAGGTATGCCGGACAATTAGTTGCTATCTGTGCGGTGCCGAAGATGTTACCGCCCATCTGGTCAAGCGATTGGGGATCAAACCTGGGCAGCGCACTGAAGACGGGCGGTTCCGGTTGAGCGAAGTCGAGTGTTTGGGATCGTGCTGTACGGCACCGATGTTCCAAATCAACTTTGACTACCATGAAAATCTGACGCCGGAAAAAATCGACAAGATTTTGGACTCGCTGCCATAAGAAATTGAATTTATTCAGACTTTTCGTCGTGCTCTGGGCCCAGTACCTGCCGGATGCCAGACGCTGTGTATGGCAAAGAAAGCTGGTATTCAGGGCAAACGATACCATTTGAGGCAATCATGGAAATGAAGCTGCTTACCAAACGATTTGGGATGCCAAACTCCCAAAGCATTGATACCTATCTGGCGACTGAGGGCTATCAGGCACTCAAAAAAGTCGTGACCACCATGACCCAGGATCAGGTCATTGATGAAGTCAAAAAATCAGCCCTGCGCGGACGCGGTGGCGCTGGCTTCCCAACCGGGCTCAAATGGAGTTTTGTCCCGCGACAGTCCCCTAAACCCAAATATGTAGTGTGCAATGCCGACGAAAGTGAACCAGGGACGTGCAAAGACCGCCCGTTGATGGAATATGATCCTCATCAACTGATTGAAGGAATGGCAATTGCGGCTTTTGCCCTTGGGGCCAAGCTTTCCTATATCTATATCCGTGGTGAATATTGGTATCTCATCAAAATTCTTGAAACTGCCCTTGCCGAAGCCCGCGAGCGTGGATATCTCGGCAAAAACCTGTTTGGAACAGACTTTGAATGCGATATTTTTGTTCACCCAGGGGCAGGTGCGTATATTTGCGGCGAAGAAACGGCACTGCTCAATTCGCTCGAAGGTCTGCGCGGTCATCCGCGAATCAAGCCGCCGTTCCCAGCCGTGGCTGGGTTATATGGCTGCCCGACAATTGTCAACAACGTCGAAACCTTTACCGCTGTCCCCCACATTATCTTAAAAGGTGGGGACTGGTATCGCGGCCTCGGCACCGAGAAATCGGGCGGTACCAAGATGTTTTCAGTCAGTGGACATGTCAACAAACCTGGAAATTATGAAGTTCCAATGGGTTACCCGTTGATGAGACTGATTAACGAGGATTGTGGCGGAATCCGTGGCGGACGCAACCTGAAAGCGATTATTCCTGGTGGTTCGTCAGTCTATATTTTGACAGCCAAAGAATGTGAAGACGCCACCCTTGACTATGAAGGTATGGTCAAAGCCGGGTCATCAATCGGCTCTGGTGGGGTGATTGTGATGGATGACACCACTGACATCTTTGAGACCACATTTAACCTGATTCACTTCTACAACCACGAATCCTGTGGCTGGTGTACACCCTGTCGAGAAGGCACCGACTGGTTGCTCAAACTCTTCAAGAAAATCAAACGGGGTGATGGCACCAGTGAAGATTTAGAGATTATTGAGCGAATCTGCCCGAACATCGAAGGACGTTCACATTGTCCACTTGGGGAAGCCGCCGTCTGGCCAATCACGAGTGCGATGAAGAAATTCCGTGCGGACTTTGAACGCCGCGTCCGCAAAGTTGAGACTGTGGCCGCTGATTAGGGTTCCGGGTTCCGGGTTCCGGGTTCCGGGTTCCGGGTTCCGGGTTCCGGGTTCCGGGTTTTCGAAAATTGAACATCAATAAAAGGTGAAAGACGATTGCCCGGTGGGGATGTCTTTCACCTTTTGTATTTAGGCTGGGAAAACAGCCAAAGGACAAAAAGGACGAAAGAAAGCAGGATGTGGCAACCCAGAGCGTGAGCTTCTCAGTTTTTGACTTTATGTCCTTTATGTCCTTTATGTCCTTTGTTCTTTCCACCCCGCTCCCTCCTACTCTTTCGCTGAGTTGATCGCATCCACCAGATCCTCAAATTCCAATTGAATAGCAAGCAGAGCTTCTTTGAGGTCATCGTTGCTGCCACGCTCATTGACGACCCGTACCAGGTCGTTGGTGGCTTCATCCAGAAAACTGAGCAGTTCGTGAATGCCTGGTTCTTCCTCACTCCGGACAGGCGGGAGCGGGGATTGCAGAATTTTTGTGCGCAACCGGCTCAGGGTTGGGGTACTGCGGCGAATTCGACCAAAATCCTTATTTGGCAATGCCTGCTTGACCAGTGGGGAAAGGGTTTTATGAAATTCAGCCAGTTCTCGGGTCGGGAAAGCTGGGGGCTTTGATCTGGTTGTTTGGGCACTGACCGTTGATCCCAAAAACAAGATTACCAGCAATCCCAGGCACCAAACCTGGATGTCGGCAAACCGGTGGCGTGTCGGGAATTCCAGGCAGCGAACAAGTTGAAGACGTGTTGTTTGGTCAACATGAGTGGTTTTCATGGCTTGGATCTAAAAACTGAAACCTGTGACAGGTTGAAATTTAGGGAAGATAAAAGTAGTCTGACAGTCCACACCGATCAATGTGTTGATGGCTGTACCCCCAACGAGGTGCGCTCAAAGACGTCCCACACATTGCTGATTTCATCCATCCGGAGGCAGTCATTGCAGCCCAGTTGGGTTGCAGGTACACACTACTTATGCAGAAGAAGATATCCGTTCGTCAATCCTCACGTTTTTTGACCGTTCTGGGCAGTGCCGTATGTTTGCTGGTGCTGGTTGTTCCAACCTGGGCCGATGTGATTCGAATGAAAAACGGCCAAGCGATTACGGGAAAAATCGTCAGCTACAGTGATCGAAAATTTGTCATTGTCTATGAAGGGGCTTCGGCTGAATCACGAGCAATTATTGCCCTGGATGACATTGACAGCGTTGAATTTGATGGTCGTCCGTTACCGTCGGGATTCAGCACCTCTTACGGAGAAAAGTCACCGACCCGAACCGATACCTATACCAGTCCAGCCACGACTTCAACCCAACCTTCCGACCCTGGGACCAGTGCCTCAACCTCTGGCACCACGACCACGGAACCGCCAGTCACACGGGAACCTGATCGCACGACCCCAGCCACCAATCCTGAGCCATCACGACCAGCCGTACCACCCGTGATTGGGTTTGCCACGGTTGTCGCCAAAGAAGATTGGACCTATGCCAAAATTGATGTTGAAAAAGGGGATCGGGTGACGATTTCGGCAGACGGCACAATTCAACTTGGAAAAGGGCTCGAAGCTTCTCCGGATGGAATTGAAAGCGAAGACCCTGGAAAACTTGTGGCTGATCGTCCGACCGGGGCCTTGATTGCCGTGATTGGTGATGACAATGATGAATTTTTATTTATCGGGAAATCGCGTGAATTTACTGCCCCCCGCAGCGGAAAACTCTTTTTGAGTGTCAATGAAAATGACCTGGCTGATAACTCAGGGAGCTATACTGTCCGTATTCAAGTTGAGAAACGATAGCGATACGGAGAGCCATTTTTCTGGCTGCCTGAGTTGGGTAAATCATGGGAAAATGCCTTTATTTACTTGAACCTGAAGGGACTACGGGCGGAAGAGTCTATTTGCAGATGGTTCAGGATGCGCTGTCTCGACATTTTCCGCTGTCCACACTGGTGGATCATAAGCGGACCGGCGGCCCACGTCGCAACCGTCGGTTGCAGCATTTATGGCGTACCGCCCGGTCGCTTCCCTGGTTTGACCCAGGTGCGTTTTTTGTCTGGGATGATTTCAGCCTCTGGTTGTTTCGCAAGGCCATGCGGCGGCGGACCATTTTTATCCTCCACCATTATGACCCAACGATTTTTCGTACCTGGCAGGAGGAATGGTTATGGGAGAAAACACTGAGGGCACTGACCGATTGTTTTGAGGTTGTGTGTGTGTCTCTCTACTGGCAGACCTTTCTGGCTGAGCGTGGTATTCGATCACGGGTGATTTACAATGCCTATGATGTCAACCTGATTGACACAATCAACCAGGTTTCCAAAAGCGACCTCAAGGCAAAATTCAATTTTCCACTGGACAAGCCAGTGGTTTATGTTGGACGTGTCAAACACACGGTTGAAGTCCAAAAATTGACCGAGTTTATTGACCACCATCCTCACTACCACTTTGTGACCACCGGGAACAAAGCCGTATTGAACGCCCTGATGCCCAACACCAGCCTTTCATATTCAGAATATTTGCAGTTTCTGCGAGCCTGTG
Organism: Acidobacteriota bacterium; assembly: GCA_035335845.1. Lineage (GTDB taxonomy): Bacteria > Acidobacteriota > Blastocatellia > Chloracidobacteriales > Chloracidobacteriaceae > JACQXX01. Next base: position 5,975 of record DAOQNB010000100.1, read on the forward strand.
ATGTCGCTGTTTTTCCATCAACTGTGCTCGAAGGCTGGGGGCGGTGTGCGACCGAAGCCATTTTGGTGCAGGTCCCAACTCTTTTGAACCCGGTTGCAGGGATGAAGCAACTGGCCGAACTGGCCGGGCAGCCATTTTTGGATTGGAACTGCCTTTCAAGCCAAATTCAAGAGCTGTTTCAAACACCGATGGAAACCAGGCTTGCTGCCTACGCCCAGGTTGCTCAATTCAATCAGGCGTACTTTCAGCGGGAATGGGTGGGATTATTCAACGAGCTTCACTCCAACCAGACCTGACCTATGAATTTTGCTGAGTATCGAACCGAGTTTCAGGGGTTTCAGACCGCCCTCAATCTGGCCTTGTGCCAGGGATGGCGATCTGTCAACCCGATTGAACCGATGCCTGGAGCAGTCTTCAGTCGGTTTCAGGACCTGTTTACTGATTCGGGGCTCGATACGCTCAACAAAGAGCGCGAGGCGGCCAAACCCAGAGGGGAAACAGCGCGACGGGCGATTGAAACATTGATTGTTTTTGCCCAAACCGAATTTGTTGAAATGCAGGCTCGCGAAGTGAGCCTGGAACTGGCTCGGGCTATGGGCAAGTTCCAACTACACTGGAAAAATGAACCACTTGGTTTTTTTCAAGCTGAACGCCGATTAGCACAGGTCCATCCCCGGCAACACCCAGAAGATTTGACTCGACAATGGGAAAATGCCCTGGCTTCCCTGGGTGATCTGTATGCGGAACGCATTGTTCGGCTTGATGAAGGTGCCGCACGGCTGGGAGCTTCGAGCTGGGGAACCCTGCAGATTGATCAGGCTCAGGCGTTCGGATGTGAATTTTCATCACTCCTGAGTCTGTGCGAATCGTTCCTGCGGTTAACCGAAAACCAATGGAGTCAGATGCTTTCCCTCTGGGCCAGTGAGTTGCATCGCCCGGTTACCTCCCTTCGCCGAGCTGATTGTGTGAGTTGGACCCAGTTCGGGGAGTTTGCTGAGTTTTTTCCAGCTTCCAAACTGGTGCGATCCTATGAGGCGACGGTTCGCGGGTTTGGCGTGCGACCCTGGCAGCAATCAGCGCTTCGATTGCAAGCCGTTTCGCAATTACAACCATATTGCGCCCGGGTTCAGATTCCGGATGATGTTCGAGTTGGCTTTCAATCAGAGGGGGGGTGGAATGCCTTTGTCCGCTTTTTTCAAACGGCGGCGGTGGCCCAACAGGCAGTGTGGACTTCCCGTCAATTGCCGATTGAGCTCCGCTATGGCGCCGACGGTTCAGTTCGCCAGGGATTTGCGGCATTGTTTGGACAATTACTACTGGAAAAACAATGGTTGGGAGAAATGCTGGATCTTCCATTACCCCAACGCATTCTGAGCCCAGTTCGCCGGGCAAAGATGTGGGAGCTCCGCGAAGCTGCCACCTGCCTGGTGTGTGCCGCCAGGTATTTTCATTTGACACCTGGGCTCCCCCGCCCATCGCTCGAACAAATCGCCAGCCGTTTTTCAGAGTTGATGCAGATTGAATACACCCCATCTGAGGCGCTCTTTTTCCTCAATCGGGGTTTTGAAGCCGGGGCGACTGTTCGAGCCCATTGTTTTGAAGCGCAGTTCAGAGATTATGTCAAAACCCGTTTTGGCTACTGGTGGCGATCCCGTCGGGCTGGCGATGTGGTGATTGATTTATGGAACACCGGGCATCGGTACACCCTGGAAGAGCTGGCTGCCCAGATTGGGTTGGGGCTGGTGACGGCTGAGGCTCTCAGTGAGGATTGGAACGCATGACCGAGAATAGTGTGGTGCAGGTGAATTTAGGGGAACGGTCCTACCCGGTTTGGGTGGCTGCCAATGTGTGCCGCCAGGTTGGTCAGATGGTTACCGACCGGCTTGGAAAATATGCGCGAACAGTGGTGATTGTTTCAAACCCTAAAGTGTGGGGACTCTATGGTCCAACCGTTGAAGCCAGCCTCCAGCAAGCTGGTATTCGAACGCTGGTCTTTTTGATGGGGGATGGGGAGCGCTTTAAGACCATTCAGACTGCCACCCGAATCTGGTCCTTTCTGATTGAACAGAAAGTCGAACGTGAAGCTTCACTGCTCGCACTCGGTGGCGGAGTCGTGGGTGATATGACGGGGTTTGTGGCAGCCACCTATCTGCGCGGGATTCCCTATGTCCAGATGCCAACCACATTGCTGGCCCAGATTGATAGTTCTGTCGGTGGAAAAACCGCAGTCAATCACCCGCAAGGGAAGAACCTGATTGGGGCCTTTCATCAGCCAGCACTGGTTTTGATTGATCCAGTCACCCTCCAAACACTCCCGAGACGGGAATGGAACGCCGGGTGGTGTGAAGCACTCAAGTATGGGGTGATTCGGGATGCCTCGTTTTTTACCGAGTTGGAGCAATTTCTCCCGTTTCCAACCCGTCGAGCCAGCATCTGGACTTCTGAAGATATGACGTTTCTCAGTCAGGCTATTGCCCGATGCTGCCGCATTAAAGCTGATATTGTGGCGGCGGATGAGCGGGAAGGTGGACTGCGGCGGATTTTGAACTTCGGCCATACCTTCGGCCACGCCTTTGAAGCCGTGACCCGCTATCGGTGGTTTCGTCACGGAGAAGCCGTTGGATATGGCATGATTGCTGTCTGTGAGCTGGCATATCAGGTGGGAATATGCTCGGATGAGACAGGGAATCGAGTGATGAATACCATCCTGAGTCTGGGACATCTGCCGGGGCTTGATCCACTCAATTTCGACGCGGTCTTGCTGGCACTTCAACTTGATAAAAAATCAACTGGTGGCACTGTTCGGTTTATTTTGCCCAGGAGTATCGGTGATGTGATTGAAGTACCTTCTCCTGAACGCACTGTGCTTGCTGCCAGCCTTGCTGCATTCTGTCAAAAAGTGAAGAACTGGAAGTTACAGGCTGAGTGACCGCTTTATTTTTCATCTGGCAGTCACCCTGAACTTATGCCAATATTGAGTTCTCTATCGAGTTACCACTCAGTACTTCATTCACAAAACCCACTCAAATCAATCAGGGACAACTCTGAAAGCAATCGGATCTTTCAGGGGTTCTGGGAAGTCTTCTGATCTTATCGAGGGAAGACGACCTTCTTCGAAATTTCAACTTGAAAAAGGAGCTTGGGCATGCGCATTCCAGCAATGATAAGACGGCGGTATTCAGAGCGAGGAGAAGGAAAGGGCCAGTTTTACATCACGATGGCAATCATGGGGATTATTGGCTTTGCTCTCTTCAAAATTGTTCCAGTTTGGTATGCCACGACTGAATTTAATAACAAAGTGAGTGAACTGGCGAGTGTGGCTGCCTTACGTGGGTATAAAGATCAAAAAATCAAGGATGAGTTTGTCAAAATTCGAAACGAGGCCCGCATGCCTGAGGAAACTGAGTTCATCATTGAACATAAAGGAAATGACCTGATTGTCAGAGTCAAGTACACCTTGCATATTGACTTTATTGTTTATGCCTATGACTGGGAGGAAAATAAGTCATTTACATATGGGGCGGTTTAGAAAAGGTACGACTTCACTGTGATCAGTCCCTTTGGGGATTGTGCTCTTCTGAGCTGAGGTAACAGAAAAATCACGGTTCCTTGAGTTGAAGTTTTTAAGTTCACGACCAAAGACCACCGGGTACAGGTACCCTAAATTCCCGGTGGTCAGGTCAGATCGGTTTGGAGTCAGTAGCTCGCAAAGTGTATGTGATTGAATGACTTGACTGCTTCCTGACACAAAAGGTTTATCGCAACCTGGCATCAGCACCCTCTCATAGGGTTGCACCCATCACGAGTTTGAGAAACAGGCTGGAGACTTTTTTGATTTGCATCAGGTCCCTGGTGAAACTGGTTCAGAGTGGTTGGTCCAGTTCACTTCCAGCTCTTTCTTGCGAGGGTCTGGTGACATTCCTTCGCCGCGTAGCGGTGGCTGAAGTGAGACCGGTGCTTGAGCGCCGGGAACGATCCAATTTGGGATCCATCGCCGCTCCATCATGGCCATTTTCGTTTCCCAGCCTTGAAAGGCCGGTCTTAGCTCCAGGCTCCGCGACGCGGCTCAAGCCACGGCCCAAAATGTCAACAGAGCCTGGTTGCTGCATCAGTGATTGGTTCTAAGTTGTTCATTCTTCAATTCAATTGATTCCGCTATAAAAATACCCCAGTCTGGATGGTTTTCCAGCCTGGGGTTTTTGATTGCCTGACGTGGGCACAAAAAAAGGGTGGCTGGTGAGCCACCCTTAAGAAGAGATTTATGCGGAGATCAAAACCGAGTTGCTCTTACTTTGAGGCATTGTAGGTCAGCAGGATCGGTGAGGAATACCCTTTCTGATTGATGAAAGGGGTGCTGTTCTCACGCCGCCACGGTTGAGCCGGGTTGACTCCGGATGCCTGAGCCGTGCTGGTTTTGGCAGCCAGGGTTGTTCCCGTGATCGAGATGCTCCAGTTGTTCAAGGTTCCAGTATCGCTTGAAGCCAGATCTTTGACGCGTAACGTCCAGTTACCGGCTGAGTTCTGACCGGTGAAGGTCGTTGGCGTGTAGGTGGCAACGATATTATCTGCACTGTCGCCTGAGCTGGTGGCCTTGAGAACGGTGGTCGTTCCAGCCGGGCTGATCAATTCGATCTGGACGTCACCACGCCACGTGTGGGTGATGTTGACGCTGACGCTGACACTCTGGATCGTCAGCGCGGTGGCAATATTGATCACGCGGGTGACACCCGTTGTATTGTTGTCAGGAATGGCGA
>DAOQNB010000101.1:0-10708 GCA_035335845.1 Acidobacteriota bacterium
GAATCTCTTCGCGGCGCATGGGGTGGGTAAAGTTCAGTTTGGCAGCGTGCAGAAAGTGGTGTTTGATTTTGAGTTCCGGGTGTGACTGCGCAAATGCTTTGTTCAAAGCCCGCCCGTAGGTGTGATCTCCGACAATCGGGTGTCCGATATGCGCCAGGTGGATCCGAAGCTGATGCGTGCGTCCAGTAAGCGGTTCTAATTCAAGCAGTGAGAATCCATTTCTGGCTCCCGTGACCCGATAGGCGGTTTTCGCTGATTTTCCGTCATCCATCACCCGCCAGCGTGGCCAGAGCACCGGATGGCGGCCAATGGGTGCTTCGATAACTCCCTGTTCCGGCTCGGGAATGCCAAACACAATCGCCTGATATACCTTCTTCATCTTTCGGTCGCGAAAGGCAACAAAGAGCTTTTCCACTGCTCGTTCCTGTTTCGCCGCGACAATCACTCCTGACGTATCCCGGTCCAGGCGATGCGCCAGCGCCGGCCACATCTTGAGCGCCTCAACATCTTTCTTTTGCTGATAATAGCCCAGCAGTGCATTGAGCAGCGTCCCACTGCGCTCTTTGACTGAGGGATGCGACAACATATCCGGCGGCTTGTTGATGGCAATCAGAAACGCATCTTCATACAGCACTTCAAGCGGGACATTTTCAGCTTCGAGTGCCTGTCCACGGTACCCTTCAAGCTTGACCGTGACCTTGTCACCCTGTCGCAGCCGCCAGCCAGCCGTCTGGACTTTACTGTTGATGCGAACATTGCCGTCTTCAATCGCTTTTCGAATGGCCGAGATTGGAAATGAAAAATCATGCCGCTGGATAAACTCGTCCAGCCGGGCATAGGCTTCTTCTTCAGGGACAAAATAGGTAATTTCAGTCATTTTCTTCGGGCTGAAAAATCCTTGGGCTGAGGGCTGAAGACATCGGGCTGAGGGCTGAAGACATCGGGTTGAAGAAAACGGGCTTGGGGCTGAAGAACATCGGGTTCAAGGCAAAATCCCAAAGTCTTCAACCCAACGTCTTCAGCCCCGAGCTTGCGAGTCTTCAGCCCAATGTCTTCAGCCCGAGGATTTTTCAGCCCCGAGCTTGCGAGTCTTCAGCCCAATGTCTTCAGCCCGAGGATTTTTCAGCCCCAACGAATTAGATATCCAGGTTTTTCACATCCAGCGCGTTGTCTTCGATGAATTTCCGCCGTGGTTCGACGGTGTCTCCCATCAGAATGGTGAAAATTTCGTCGGTTTCAACCGCATCGTTGACTCGAACCTGGAGCAAGGTCCGTTTCCCCTGATTGAGCGTAGTTTCCCAGAGTTGTTCCGGGTTCATTTCGCCCAGTCCTTTGTAACGCTGGATGTTGATGTCCTTCTTGGCAACGCTCAGCACGTGCTCGGCTAACTGTTTGTAAGAAGGAATCTGTGCTGGTTGACCGCCATTGGCTACGGTAAAGGACGATTGCATGGCGTTTCGCAAATCCTGGTACATCGTCAGTGATTTTTGGAATTCAACGTGGGTTGAAAGCTCCCAGTCAATTCGGACGACGCCATTTTTGCCGGTGACATTGACACTCCAGAGATTGTGCTCTTCATCGCGAGTCAACTCGGTGGAGTACCCGGCGTCAATCAGCGCAGCTTCAAGGCGGCCAAGACGTGATTCATCTTCAAAAACTTTGTGGAGCTTCACGCCGTCGGCAATACCGTTGGTGCCGCCAAAGACCTGGAGCACCACATCAGTCAGTTTGGTATCACGCAACAGGCGGCGGAGCAGTTTGTTGTAGTAGTTTTCAAATTCAATCAATTTTTCGATGAATTTGGCCAACTCGCGGCCTTCATATTCTTTTCCGGTTGCTTCGACTTTGACTTTGACGTCTTCGGTCGCCTTGCGCATCAGGTAGCGGTTCAATTCCCGTTCATCCAGCACATATTGCTCCGAACGACCTTTTTTGACTTTGAAGAGCGGTGGCTGGGCAATGTAGACATACCCACGCTCAATCAATTCAGGCATTTGCCGGTAGAAAAACGTCAGCAGCAGCGTTCGAATATGGCTTCCGTCCACGTCGGCGTCGCAAAGGATGATGATGCGGTGATAGCGGAGCTTGTTGATATCAAAGTCCGATTTTCCGATTCCCGTTCCCAACGCCATAATCAACGCGCCGATTTCGCTATGCGAGAGCATCTTGTCGTAGCGTGATTTTTCAACGTTCAGAATCTTCCCCTTGAGCGGCATGATGGCCTGGGTTCGCCGGTCACGACCTTGTTTTGCACTATTGTGAACAAAAACCCCGCTTGCCAATGCAAAGTTATGTGTATTTGGAACTTCAATATCATACACATCCATTGACTCGTCCAACGACTCGATTTTCACGATCTTATGATTGAAGTGACGAATCGTTTCTTCGGCAGCCTGTAAATTACCATCAAAAAACCGGGTTACGAAGGTCTCAAGAGTGAGCAGGTTTTTGTTCTTTGGAACACCTCGACGCAATTCATTATAGCTATTGAGTGTTCCCTCTTGCTCAATTACCTTTTTCATAAAGGCAATTGTGTGCTCGTAGTATGTTCTGTCATATGCCTGTTTGCGTTTTTGACGGAACTCTGGAGTCCATTGCTCTTTCGTTTTTTCACTCCGCCATTGACGAATGAATTCGCTATCCCACTGCTCCAATGCCTTTTGTGAATAACTTTCACGGACTTCCGGGTGTTCAAGGAAATACTGCCTCACCCGATCTGCTTGAGCTTTTCGATTAGTCTCATCTGCCCAATAGTCCTGTTGAGCTTGAATCAACCGATTTCGATTTTCCTGTCGGTACGTTTCATTACTTGCATAAAACTCCCGCCATTTTGTTTCCATGTATTTCTTGTATTCCGCATCTTCCCATTGTGCCTTTGCTTGAGTTGAAAGAACCTCACGTGTTTCAGGTTGTTTCATACGCCCACTCATCTTTTCCCGAAAATCTTTTGAGCGACGTATTTCTCTACCTTTTTCAACAACTTCAGGTCGATGTAGGGTTCTCCCAACATGCTGCTGATGAAGTAATAGATGCTCACTGGCTGGTAACCGACGAAGGTTCGTAGGGTTATTGTTTCGCTTATTGAAATCAACATGATGACAATGATCACCATCTGATTCCCCATAAGTTTTTTGCCATCGGTTATACCAGTCTGCTAACACATGGGTGAAAAGCCATTGCTCAGATTTTGGATCCCACACCATTTCATAGCCGTTGATGGTAATTCCTTTTTCTTTGGTGTCAGATAGCTTTCGATAAAGCGGCATCAAGGAATCTTCAGGTGAAAGCATCGCCGCAGGCTTGTAACTTCCGTCCCGGAGCATAAACCGGTGGTCAGGAGTGCAAACAATTTCTTCGCCTGTATCAAGTGTCACTTTCACAACTGTCGCATTTTTCCTGGTAATCCGGGCATTAAGGATTCGTTCAACCCCGATTTTTCCACCCTGGCGAATGGTATAGCAAAAATGTTCTTTTCCAGATTCTTGCTCTTCAACCAGTTGTTGAAAACTGATATCACGTCCATCTACCAGTGAAATCAATGTGTTACCAGCAAAACAGCCGCCGGCGGAGTCGCCTTCCACCAAAAACAGTTCGCATTTTTCAGGGTCACGTTCGGAACAATCGGCCAGTTTTCCTGGCAACGTGAGGCCACTCAGGGCTGATTTGCGCGAGATTTCGCGGGCACGGCGGGCGGCTTCGCGGGCACGGGCAGCTTCAACCGCTTTCAGAATCAACCGTTTGGCAATGGCCGGATGCTCTTCGAAGTATGTTTTGAGGTGTTCGCGAATGACCGAATCAACCTGCCCTTTGACGTCGCTGTTAAGTTTGTTTTTGGTCTGGCCTTCAAACTGGGGCTGAGGGATTTTGACACTGATAACGCCGACCAGTCCTTCGCGGACATCATCACCCGTCAGATTTTCTTTCAGTTGCTTGGAGAGCCCTTCGGAAGCGGCATAGCTGTTGATGCTGGCTGTAAGCGCCGTTCGGAAGCCGGAAAGGTGCGTTCCGCCATCAATGGTGTTGATGTTGTTGGCAAAGCTGAACACCTTTTCGTCATACGCATCGTTGTACTGGATCGCGACCTCAATCGTCATTTCGCCCTGGGTGGATTCACAGTAAAACGGCTCGGGCATCAGCACATTTTTGTTGCGGTTGAGGTGCTGGACAAATTCTGAAATTCCACCTTTGTACAAAAATTCGTGGCGGCGTTCGACTTCGCTACGCTCATCAGTGATGGTGATCATCAACCCTTTGGTCAAAAAGGCTTTTTCACGCAACCGTTGCGACAGCGTGTCAAAGTTGTATTCCGTAAAGGTAAAAATGCTGGTGTCAGGCTTAAAGGTGACTTTGGTACCGCGCCGTTTGGTGGTACCGGTTTGGCGAAGCGGACCAGTGGGAATGCCCCGTTCAAATTCCTGTTCATAGGTTTTGTTGTTGCGATAGACCTCAACTCGAAATGTCTCCGATAAGAAGTTCACGCAACTCACACCGACACCGTGCAATCCGCCTGAGACTTTATATGAATTGTCTTCGCCAAACTTGGCGCCGGCATGTAGTTCAGTCAACACGATTTCCACACCGGATCGTTTTTGCAGGTCGTCTTCCTTGATGTCAACCGGAATACCACGTCCGTTGTCGAGTACCGTAATGGAATTGTCAGGATGAATGACGACATCAACCTGGGTGCAATATCCGCCCAGGGCTTCGTCCACAGAGTTGTCGCAAACTTCATAAACCAGGTGGTGTAAGCCCAGTTCGCCGTTTGAACCAATATACATGGCCGGGCGCAACCGCACGGCGTCCCGCCCTGACAGGGAGGTAATAGAAGCTGAAGTGTAGGTTTCAGGTGTGTTTGGAGTTGTTTCAGATTGGGTGTGCAATTCTTTTTCTTCCCTCGGTGTACTCATGTGTCAATCAAACCTCGATCACGTTGTGAATATAGTTCGAACCCTTACGGTCAAAATGGTGCTGCTCAAAATTCTGCGTTCAACGCCTTCTCCGGCTGTGGCACGACGGTTCCGCTTAGAATCTGGCTGAGCCGGGCCCGCTGGCGATATTCCTCAGCCAGCGCCGCTTTCGAAGTCGTTACAAAAACCTGGGCTTTTCCCTGGAGAAAATCCAACACGGTGCGAATCCGGTCACGGTCCAGTTCGGCATCAATGTCATCCAGCAGAAAAACCGGGAAATCGTCATGTTCCTGGTGGTACATGGTGAGTTGGGCCAGTTCGAGCACCAGCAGGGCGCTGCGTTGCTGACCGGCGCTTCCAAATCGGGCGACTTCACGCCCATCGGTTAAAATATCCAGATCATCCCGGTGCGGGCCAACCAGGGCGTGACCGGCAGCCAGTTCGGCTTCCCGGCGCAATCGCAATCGTTCGGCCAGCAGGTCTGGATAGTGAGTCAGATCGCCTTTCCCTTCCAGGGACGAGCGATAGCGAACCGTCATGGCTTCGGCCCCAAAAAACCGCCGTTCCAGGGTCTGGTTGAGGCGCTCCACATAAGCGGTCCGGGCTTTGTGAATCTGTGTGCCATACTCAACAAGCTGGGCATTCCACACATCGAGCATTTCGAAGATTTCAACCGGCGGGGGAACCGTTTCTTCGATTGATTTCAGGAGCGCGTTTTTTTGCTTGAGGACCCGATTGTAATCAGCCAGCGTTTGAACATATCCCGGTTTGAGGCTCAGGACGCCACGATCCAGAAAGCGGCGACGTTCTGATGGTTCACCCCGGACAATGCTTAACTCTTCACGGCAATAGACAAAGACATCCAGAATCCCCAGGTATTCGCTCACCGGGACGCGTTTGCCATTGACCAGCAACTGTTTTTGCGAGCCTTTCAGGTGAACTTCCAGCGTGATGGTCCGGCTTTTGTGAATCACCTGGGCAATCGCCCGGGCAGCAGTCTCGTGAAAATTGATGGCCTCGCTTAACTGATGCGTGCGAAAGGATTTCGTATTACCTAGCAATGCAATCACTTCCAGCCAACTGGTCTTTCCATGCCCGTTTTGGCCCCACAAAATGTTTACGCCCGCATCCCCGAAAAGATGTCCCGAAAGGTTGCGAAACCCAATTGATTCTACTTGAGATAAATACATACAAATTCTTGATTGTAAATGAAATATCAGTCTACCAGACACGGCTAATTGTGTCCAGTCAGAGACTTCGAAAACACAAGGTATTGGGGTCAGATCGAGGGCAAATTTTAGACTGAACGGCACAGAAAAACACTGTCGAAAAACACAAAAAAGGGAATAAGCCTGGCTGGCTTATTCCCTTTTTGACACCGTCACCCCTCACATACATCCTGGGTGAAGACTACTTCTTTTTGCCTTTAATCTGGAAATTACCATTACTGTCATCCTGAGCGGAATTTCCAGCCGTATCCAAAGCCACCACTCGAACACGGGCCGTTTTGACTTTACCCGTCACGTTTGGTGTAAAGCTGAAGGACAGAGTCCCGCCTGCGAGTCCTGTGGCCAGTTGAGTTGGGAAGGTGGCGCCACTATCGGTTGACAGCAGGACATCCTGGCTTTCAATCCCTGATTCATCAGTGGCTTGCCAGCTAATGTTGAAGGCAACTCCAGATTTGAGTTTTTCACCACCATTTGGTGAAACAACCTGCACCGTCGGCGGAGTTGAATCCGGCACCCGAATAATAAAATCAGTATCTGAAGCATCTGACCCGGCATTTCCGGCCCCATCTTTGGCGGTCACCCGAATCCGGGCCGTTCGGGTCGTGACTGAATCCGGGACTTCATACTGGAACGACCGAAGGTCTCCTTCCAGGCCAGTCGCAATTGACACGCTAAAGGTCGCCCCGCTGTCAGTTGACAGATCAATGTCGTGGCTGGCCAAACCAACATTGTCTTCGGCACTCCAGGTCACTTCCAAAATATCGCCGGTGGTGACGACACTTCCTCCGTTTGGAGTAAAAACCTCAACCACGGGCGCCATAGTGTCATTGACCCCAGGTGTTGCCGCAACTTCATTTGACAGAGCACTTTCAGTGGTGGAGTTATAGGTTGCGCTCAGTGCATAAAAATATGGCACCGTTCCATCAGCCATCGGTGGTGTGTCAGCATACGTGGTTTGTCCGGCTGGGAGCGTAGCAACCAGATTTTCAGGCTTGATCATCACGGGTGAAGTAGTCGAACGATAGAGTTTATAGCCAGTGACCGTGAGCGTTGGGTTCACAACTTCGAGCCGTCCAAGCATTGGAAAATCAGCCGTCACCGTGCCGGTACTGGGGGTAAATACCTGGATTCCAACACCGCTAAATGTATTTCCTCCATCAGTTGAGATGATTCCAGTCGAAGGTGGAGTCCGGTCAAAACCGATATAGTAATTGAGTGACCCATCTGGATTAATCTGACTGGTTCCATTATCAACCCATTGCAACGCGACAAAAAAGCTTCCAGAGGTAATCGTGTAATTTTCTGGCAGGGTAAATTCATTAAAATCTTCGTATTCCCGGGCCGAGCCGACGGGCTCTTTGCTAATGCTGACATTGTAGGTCCGAACGTCTGAACGTGGTGTTTGGCCCAGAGCTGACCCGGTCGGGGCATTAAAAACCCATAATTTAAAATTGGCACCAACCGACAAAGGGAACGTTTCGTCAAAAGATTTACTGATTGACAGATATAACACGCTTTTTAAGGTCGCCGGATATGCTGGCGGGGTAATCTGTTCACCAAATAACAGATTTTTAATGCTTTGTTGTGCCCGGATTCCGGTTTCAAGGTCATCAAAAACCGGCTTGTCTGGATCCAATCCAGCGGGTTTGACAATCACAGTGCTGGTTGGCGGCAAGGCAGGTGGGACATCCCAACTCAGATTCACGCTGCCCCCAGTCACCACTGCCTGCAAATTGGTTGGGGCTGGCGGGGCAGTTGACTGTTTGGTTTCAGCGGTATCAGCGGCAATATTGGCGGCAAGCGGGAAACCCGCCACCAACATACCGACCATAAAAAAGACGATTCCTCTCGTCAAAAGACGCTGCATAGACATACTCTCCTCATCTTCAAGCTTAGAAGTCCCCTGGGAAATGAGCTTTGATTTCCTTCTTCACTCTCTGTTCTAAAATCGCATCCAGCACGCGCATACGGCACAAAGATCGGCCTCAAAAATATGTGCTGAACCCCTGGGATTGGTTCACATCTGCAATTTTCTATGGTGAGAGTGAGCGAAGGTTTTTTGGAAGGGTCAATATTAGAGGACTTGAGGCGAAATGCAAAGCTGACCGGATGACAAAGTGACCAGGTGACCTCTGACACAGTGCCAGAATGATCTATTTTATCCTGCTCCCCTGTCATCCTGTCATTTGGTCATTTCCAGCCACTGGTCCAAGGTTTGCTCTAAAAGTCGGGCAAAGAGTTCCACGCCAGGTTGAGTGATCATCTGAAATGAAAAACCGAGCGTGTCAAAGTAGGCCTGCTGATTGTGAGCAGCAATCATCAAGGGCGGTAATCCGTCACGCAGGAGATAGTAACTGGTCAGCAATCGCACCAGCCGGTTGGTATGACTTGCAAATGGCTGCAAATCCAACATCCGCAAATGAAAGAGGCTGGCCTTTTCAACCGGGTGCATTTCGGCAAACGAGTCGGTGGTAAACCAGTCAAGCGCCATTTCAACCAGAATCGGTAAGGCGTGAGGCGCCGCTGGTTGATGGGTTGGAACCTGGGGGACAGCCTCAGTCCGGCGAAAAAGCTCGTTCCACTCTGACACTGGATTGCCAGTCAATAGCCGGTAACTATGGATCAGATCTTCTTTTCCCAAGGCATCCCGCTCAGTTGCCGGCAGTGTTTTGGCGCGTTGGGCAATGGCGTTCACCGCACGGAACAAATTCACTGCTTCGTGCTGAATCGGTTCTGCAAGTTGGGATTGGTCCGTCACGGTCAGCCAGGCCAGTACCTGCTCACGGTCCAGATGTGGAGCGTCAAACTGGAGTTCAGTTACAACCCATTCGTTTAAGGTCCAGGTCGTCACAGGTTCAATCACGGGATGGCCAGCCGTCTGGCGGGTCTGCCAGAGTGCTTGTTTGGCCACGAGCTGGCTGGCCCAGTCAGAGGAAGGATGATAGGAGTTGCTATAACTCGGCAAAATCGGAAGCATAACCGGGGCTTTCTCCATAAATGATTTTCCTGATTTAAGACTGAAATGAGAAAATCACCAATTCTAACTTCCGGCAAATGAGAGTTCAGCGGTCAGGGGTTTCGAAACCAGTCGCCAGTCATCAGATACAAAACACGAACAAGGTGGACGGATCCCGTTGTTTTCCGATAGAGTAGGTAACCTGTTTCCCAAACAGGCTTTCCGCGCTCAAAACTCCCGATGCCCAACCTATTTTTCCACTGAGCTAAAACCGGCATGATCATTTCATCTTCCCCCTCTGAATCACCTGTACCTGTCGTTCAGTCTCGTGGTATCACGATGGCAACACGCCTTCGGCAATATCTTCTCATCTGGTTTTGTATGTTTCTGGCCTGGCCAGGACTGAGTGTTCCAGCACAAACACGGGCCAGTCGTCCGGCACCAGCCAAATCAGCCGGCTCGCCTAAACTGATTCTCTTAATTGTGGTTGATCAATTTCGCCCTGATTACCTGACCCGGTTTGGAGACCTGTTTGGGGCAGGTGGATTTCGACGCTTGCTCAATCAGGGGGCGTACTTTACGTCATCGCATTACCTGCATGCCTGTACCTACACCGCCTGTGGACATTCAGTTTTGCTTTCTGGGTCAATCCCGGCCATTACAGGAATTATTGGGAACGAGTGGGTAGATCGCGAATCAGGCTTTAAGGTCACCAGCGTGAGTGATGCTGATTATGTTGGTGTCCCCGAAGGTCGCGGTGCCAGCCCACGGAAAATGATGAGCACCACCCTTGGGGATCAACTTCGCCTGCAGAACAATTTTCGGTCGCGGGCCATTGGGATTTCCCTCAAAGATCGGAGCGCGATTCTTCCGGCTGGAAAAAGCGCCAACGCGGCCTACTGGTTTGACACGGCCAAAGGGCAGATGCAGACCAGCAGCTATTATCTTCCCCAACTTCCAGACTGGGTCAAAACCTTCAATGATCAGAAAATCCCAACCAGTTATTTTGGGAAAACCTGGGACCGGGTGCTTCCAGAAAGTGAATATGCACGCTCGGACCAGGACAATGCACCCTATGAAACCGGGCTTTCTGGAGTGAAAACTTTTCCACATGTGGTGAATGGCGGTGGCACCCAGGCTGGTCCCAAATTTTATGATGATTTCACCCGGACCCCCTGGGCCAATGACTATCTGGTGGATTTTGCCGAGCTGGCAATTGAAAATGAGAAGCTGGGACAGGATGAATACACAGATGTCCTCTCAGTCAGTTTTTCAGCCAATGACATCATGGGCCATGCATTTGGACCGTATAGCCAGGAAATGCAGGACATGGTGATCCGCACCGACCGCACCCTTGAACGGTTTTTTCAAATTATTGACCAGCGGGTTGGGCTGGCCAATACTCTGGTAGTTTTTTCGGCTGATCACGGCGTGGCGCCGGTCCCAGAATATGCGCAGGCCAAAAAACTCGGTGGCGGACGGGTCTCGAAAAAAGCCCTCTATGACATCATCAGCCAGACACTCAACGGAAAATATGGTGAAGCACCCTGGATTGCCGGTAGTTCCAACGAATCAATCTACCTCAATCAGGAAGTGATCAAATCAAAGGGGTTGAA
>DAOQNB010000102.1:0-10701 GCA_035335845.1 Acidobacteriota bacterium
TTTTGTTTGGATTCAACGGGATCGGGCTTATTGGTTCTCATCCCAGAGGGATGGAGCACCAACGAACCTGGCCCAACCAAACCCAGACAAAAACCTACACGTGAAAAGGAACTGGCGACCGGCTGTAGCCCAGGTGAGTCTTCGATCCTTGAGCTTGCGCATCTTTTACCCCAGGCCCGTTTTCTTCAGCCCGACTTCTTCAGCCCTGAGCCCGTTTTCTTCAGCCCGACTTCTTCAGCCCTGAGCCCGTTTTCTTCAGCCCGTTTTCTTCAGCCCGTTTTCTTCAGCCCGTTTTCTTCAGCCCCATTCCTATCGAACCACCTCAACCGTTACCACCTCAGACGCCGGACTTTCATTGGCAAACACATCCACTGCCGTAAGCCGATAGAGGTACACCTTTCCAACTTCAGCCGACAGGTCACGAAACGTCGTGGTGGAAATTGGATTTGGCGTCAACCGCTGCCAGGTTGGAGCATCGCTGCTTTCGGCCCGGTACACCAGATATCCTTTTAAGTCCGCTTCACTGTTCGAAGGCCAAAACAGGCTTGTCACTCCAGCCGCCGCGGCACCCGTCACGTTTTGAGGTGCGGCTGGCGCAAAGGTGTCTTTGGGCGAGACCGTGGTGACTTCGGCATCATCACTTTCCGTCAACACACCTCCGACCTCGGTCACCGTGCGAACCGTGTAGACATAGGTGTTTTCAAATTGAAACTGGGTATCTTGAAAACGGGCTTCAGTCAGTGGGGTGGGGTTTAATGCCCGGCGGCTAAATTCGCCTTTCGGGCCACGCCGATAGATGTTGTAGCGTGGGGCAGTTCCAATCGCGGTTCCGGCCAGTGTTTGCGACGGTGCTTTCCATTCAAGGCTGATTGCCGACTGGTTAAAAGTGCTGGTTAACCCGGTTGGTTGCAGGGCAATCGTCGCCGACGGCTCAACAAATGCAAAATTTGAGAGTGCGCCCTGCCGGTTACGGGTGTCGGTATACCGGATGGCATAGCGGAAGCGCTGGTTTTGCCAGCTTTGATCAGCCAGATCCAGTCGGTCTTCAAACACGATAAAGGCACCGTCTGAAGCCGCCAGTTGCTCGCCGGTCAGGTATCCCACCAGTTGGGCCTGCTCCAGGAAAATTTCTTCGCGTAAAAATCGCTGGGTTTTTGGTTCGTCAATCAATCGGTAGATGTCAACCCGTGAAACTCCTGAAGTTTGCGGGTTTTTGAGATTGGGGCGCGGCCAGCGAACCAGCACACGATCCCCACGCTGGATGACTTCGACCAGTTGCGTGTTTTCCATTGACCGCGAAGGTGGCGCCACCGGGTCACCAACGCGACCACAGCCTGTTACGGCACACAACCACCCCAGCCAGAGTGCAAGAAAAATTTTTGAGCGCATGAAGTACTGAGAATACCAGTTTGTAGTCAGTAGTCAGTAGTCAGTAGTTCACTAAGTCTATTTGATTGAATTACTTGACTGTTTTCCGATGCGAGGTTCTATTCCAAAATGGGATACGGAGCAAAGAAGCTTCAGTGCTGATGATCAGCCTGGGTTCAGTCAACCCTTAAATTTCTTGTCTTTCGCTCCGCGGCTAAAGAATATACCGACTTAAATCTTCATTCTGGACGATCCCGGCCAGCATCTCGGTGACATAGGCACTGTTGATCACCTGATGTTTTTCTTCGAGGTCCGGGGCGTTAAATGAAATCTCATCAAGTAACTTTTCCATCACCGTATGCAACCGGCGGGCGCCGATGTCTTCGGTCTGCTGGTTGACGGAAAAGGCAAAATCCGCCACCGATTCAATCGCGTCTGGTGTAAATTCAAGCGTTACGCCTTCGGTTTCCATCAACGCCGTGTACTGACGAATGAGTGAATTTTTCGGCTCGGTCAGAATGCGTTTAAAGTCTTCACGGGTCAGTGGATCCAGGCTCACACGGATTGGAAATCGGCCTTGCAGTTCTGGAATCAGATCTGATGGTTTGGAAACATGAAACGCCCCGGCGGCAATAAACAAAATGTGATCAGTCCGCACCATGCCATACCGGGTGCTGACGGTGGTGCCTTCCACAATCGGGAGAATATCGCGCTGCACGCCTTCCCGTGAGACATCGGGGCCGTGGCCGGATTCACGACCGGCAATTTTGTCAATTTCATCAAGGAAAACGATCCCGGAATTTTCGACTCGTTCGAGCGCAATCCGGGTCACCTGCTCCATGTCCACCAGCTTTTGTTCTTCTTCCTGAATCAAGTATTCCATGGCTTCCTCAACCGTCATTTGACGCTTTTTGGTTTTTGAGCCAGGGAAAAAACCGGGAATCATATCGCGGAGATTGATGTCCATTTCCTCGATTCCCTGTGGCGTGATGATTTCAATACCGGCGGGAAAATTCTTCTCTTGAACTTCGATTTCAACCATGCGCTGGTCCAGCTTGCCCTCGCGGAGTTGCTGGCGAAGTTTTTCACGCGTGCGTGTCATTGGATCTTCGCCAGTTGGTTCCAGCGAATCTTCAACCCGAGGCGGGTTGGGCAGGAGAATATCAAGCAGCCGCTCTTCGGCGTTGAGATCGGCCTTGTCCTGAATCTCGTCAGTTTTCTCCTGGCGCACCAGTTCAATGCCAATTTCAACCAGGTCACGGATGATGGCCTCCACATCACGCCCAACATAGCCGACTTCAGTAAATTTCGACGCTTCGACTTTTAAAAACGGAGAGTTGGCCAGACGTGCCAGACGACGGGCAATTTCAGTTTTTCCGACCCCAGTTGAACCAATCATGATGATGTTTTTGGGCATCACGTCCTGGGCGAGATCAGGCGGCAGTTTTTGACGGCGAATGCGATTACGGAGGGCAACCGCCACCGCTCGCTTGGCCGCCCGCTGACCAACAACGTGCTTGTCGAGCTCCACCACAATTTGGCGGGGTGTCATATCATCAAGTCGGGGGCCTTGATCTTCAGCAATATCACCAGATAAATAAATAACCATAGAATGGATCGTCAGCAGTAAAAGTCTCTGGGTTAAATGATGAACTGCGGTTGCGCGTTTGGGTCGCAGGCTGAATGGTGAAAACCAGAGGCTCAGAACCGGGGATTAGAGCTTATAAGCCATTTGAATTCAATAATTTTTCACCTTCAACCGCTTGACCGATCAACTGGCGGCGCACTGATTGTGCCGGGAGAGTCGCGCTTACAGTTCCTCGATAATCAGGTTTGGATTGGTATAAATGCAAATATCCGCCGCAATTTTCATCGCCTCTTCGGCAATCGTGCGTGCTGGAAGCTGAGTATGAGCCAGAAGCGCCCGCGCGGCGGCAATCGCATACGGGCCGCCAGACCCAATCGCCATAACTGGTTCGTCAGGTTCAATCAAGTCGCCAGTGCCGGAAATCATCAAGATTGACTTTTCATCAGCCACCAGCAACAGGGCTTCCAGATGGCGGAGAAATTTATCGGTTCGCCAGTCTTTGGCCAGTTCGACCGCTGACCTGAAAAGCTGCCCGTGATATTGCTCAAGCTTGGCTTCGAAGCGGCCAAATAACGCAAAGGCATCGGCGGTTGAGCCAGCAAACCCGGCGAGGATTTTTTCATTGTACAGCCGGCGAATCTTGCGGGCGCCAGATTTGACCACAGTTGGGCCCATCGTGACCTGGCCATCACCAACCATCACCACTTTGTTATCACGTCGAACCGCCAAAACGGTTGTACTCCGGATTTCCGGTGTTCGAGAAGAAATTGATCCGCGAACCATCGAAGTCATTAGATAGAGGAACCTTTCCTGCTGCAGGGGCAAAATACTTGCTCAAGAGACAAGTCCCAAAGGTTTATCACAATCCCCCTACTGGCGCAAATCAGGTTGGGCAACGAGTGACAAAGTGACCATCTGAGAAGATAACAAGATGACAGAATGACAAGGTGACAACGTGACAAAATGACACAGTGACAGGTGGCGGAAATGAGTTGTCACCCTATTCGTATCGGAGTGCCACCAGCGGATCAACCTTTGAAGCCCAGCGTGCCGGGATGAAACAGGCCAGCGCGGCAATTCCAAGAAACGTGACAGCAACCACAATAAAGGTGGTTGAATCGGTTGGGCTTACTCCATACAACAACGTATCCAGCAATCGGAGCGATGCCATTGCCAGCGCCAAACCAATGGCCATGCCAAATCCAGCCAGTTTGAGTCCTTGAAGGAGGATCATCCACACGACATCTGGCCGCTGGGCACCAAGTGCCATCCGGATGCCAATTTCATGGATTCGCTGGGAAACGACATAATTCATCACTCCAAAAATCCCAATCGCTGCCAGCACCAGCGCCACACTGCCAAAGATACCGGTCAACAGAGCATTGAGTTCAAATGGCGCGAGATATTCCCCCAATCGCGAAGCCAGGGTACGCACATTGTGCACCGGCACATCTTTATCAATCCGGCTGACGGCTGGTTGTAACAAGGAACTGAGGCTGGAAGGATTGGAACTGCGCAAGACAAGAAACATGGAGGTCACCGGCTGCTGCTGGAGGCTCATATAGACTTCGGGAAGTGTGTCTTCAAGGGCTCCATCGTGCTTGATCGTGCGCACGACACCAACAATTTCAAAAGATTTTTGGGGATCGTCAAACGTCAGTTTTTTCCCAATCGGCTCTTCACCGTGTAAAAACTGGGACACAAACGTTTCGTTGACAACCACAGCTCCTGGGGCTTTGGCACTATCCAGATCAGTCAAATCCCGTCCTTTCAGAAACTGGATCTCCATTGTTTTGAAATAATTCGGAGTTACGACTCGATAGTCAGTCTGCTGCGATTGGGTGGGGTCGCTCCCCGCCAGATTCAAAAATTGAAACGTGGTGGCGGTTCGGGCACCGGTTAAGGGCAATTCAGAAACCGCCGCGGCTGACTGGAGGCTCGGAAAGGTTTCGACTTCATGCATCACGGCCCGGAAAAATGTCTCGCGCGAGACATAATCTTTGTAGCGAGCCGTGGGAATTGTCACCCTGGCCGTAAGAATGCCGGTTGGGTTAAATCCAAGCTGTGTTTGCTGGAGCGAGAGAAAACTTCGGAGAAACAACCCGGCGCCGAGCAGGAGCACGAGTGCCAGAGCCACTTGAGCCACCACAATGGTGTTGCGCACATATCGCCAGGTGAGGTGCCCGCCGCCTTCCCTTCGGCTTTTCAATTTTTCGCCGACGTTGTCTTCAAATGCCTGAAAGATTGGCGTGATCCCAAATCCCAGTCCAGTCACCACTGTCAGACCAATGGCAAAGGCCAGCACGCGCCAATCAAGCCCAATTTCAGCCACTCGCGGAATATTGGTTGGATCAATCTTGAGGATATATGGGGTTCCGAGCACAGCCAGCACGATGCCAAGCACCCCGCCGGGGAGCGTCAACAACCAGCTTTCAACCAGAAACAGCCGCAAAAGCTGCCACCGGCTGGCCCCCACCGCCAGGCGAACCGCAATTTCACGGCTACGAGCGGTCATTCGAGCCAGTTGTAAATTGGCGATATTGGCGCAGGCAATCAAAAGAACCGCGATGGCAGCCGCCAAAAGGACCAGCAGTGCCGGTCGGATATCACGAGTTAATCGCTCATACATCGAAACCAGTTTCACCCCGCTCAGGGCGTTGGTTTCAGGAAACCGCTGCTGCAGATCCCTGGAAATCGCGTCCATTTCCGACTGAGCCTGCGGCAGGCTCACCCCAGGTTTCAGTCGGGCAATCGAGCGCAGATAGTGATTTCCACGAGTATCGGGTGACAGGTCGAGCGTCAGTGGCGTCCACACCTCAACCTCAGGTGTTGGAAAACCAAACCCTTCGGGCATAATACCAATCACCTGATAGGGTTCCTGATTGAGGGTCAGGGTTCGGCCAATGATATTTGGATCGGCACCAAAAGCCCCTTTCCAGGTTTTGTGACTCAACAAGACGACCTGATGCTTTCCTGATTGTTCTTCTTCCTGGGTAAAGGTTCGCCCCAGCGACGGCGAGACACCAAGAACGCGGGTAAACCCCGGTGAGACGAGCGATCCCTGGAACCGGATCGGCTGATCGGCGCCAGAATAATTCAGATCAATAGAGCGATAAGACGCCATGCTGTCAAAGCACTGATTGAGCTGTCGCCAATCGGCAAAATCGTGGGCTGAGTTGCTAAACTCTCCTTTTCGCTCAAGGTGCGAAGTAAAACAGTGGACGATCCGGTCGGGTGCCGGATAGGGTAATGGCTTGAGTAACACCCCATTAAACACACTGAAAATTGAAACGTTCGCACCGATTCCAAGCGCGAATGTCACCACGGCAATCAACCAAAAACCAGCCTGCTGTTTGAGCGAACGAATCGCACACCAAAAATCATTGCGCAACCCATGCATAAGAATCCCTCACGAAAACAGAAAATGTTGAGTACTGGAGATGCCTGGTTGGAGAGAAACACAGAATACGGCGGCCAGCAGTCAAATTCCAGTTGTCGTGCATCTATTGACTTGCTAAAAAGCTTCTTTCTTTCAACACCGGCGCACACTCCATTTCACCCCCAATCCCTTTCGGAGTTTTTCTGATGAAATTTGCTATTCGTCTTGCTCTCCTTGTGGTGCTTATGACGTTCTCACTCTCTGCTTCAACCTTTGCCCAAATTGGCCCTGATGCGCATCGTGACATCCACTCCTTTTCCGCTCCAGACCAGATTCGGGTCAAACACGTGGACCTGGATCTGGAAGTTCGCTTTGAGCAAAAAATGCTCAAAGGGACAGCGACGCTGGAACTCGAACGCTTCTCAAAAGATGCCGCTACGCCGTTGCGGCTCGATACGCGGGATCTCACCATCTTCAAAGCTGAGGCGTCAGCCGATGGAAAAACATTTAGCGAAACCAAATTTGAACTTGGTGCCGCGGATGCAATTCTTGGGGCCCCGCTGACGGTGCAACTTCCGGCCCAGGCCACCCACGTTCGCATCACCTATGAAACCAGCCCCAAAGCTTCGGGGGTCCAGTGGCTCGACCCATCGCAAACGGCTGGGAAAAAATCGCCCTACATGTTTACCCAGTCACAGGCCATTCACGCCCGGAGCTGGATTCCATTGCAGGACAGCCCGCAAGTCCGTGTGAGCTACAATGCGCGAATCCGCACCCCCAAAAATCTGCTGGCGGTGATGAGTGCCGACAACGACCCGAAGACCAGACGGGATGGCGATTACTCGTTCAAAATGGCACAACCCATTCCCTCGTATTTGATTGCGCTGGCAGTCGGAGACATCAAGTTTCAGTCACTTGGCAAGCGGAGCGGTGTGTATACCGAAGCCGCCATGCTGAAAAAAGCCGCGAAGGAATTAAACGACACCGAAAAAATGATCGAGATTACCGAAAAGCTCTATGGTCCCTATCGGTGGGGACGCTATGACCTGCTCATTTTGCCGCCGAGCTTCCCGTTTGGCGGGATGGAAAATCCAAAACTGACCTTTGCCACGCCAACCATTCTGGCCGGAGACAAAAGCCTGGTTTCACTGATTGCTCACGAACTGGCCCACTCCTGGTCAGGCAATCTGGTGACCAATGCCACGTGGCGTGATTTCTGGCTCAATGAAGGGTTTACCACCTATCTCGAACGGCGAATTGTTGAAGCCGTCTATGGCAAAGACCAGGAACGGATGGAAGCGGTGCTGGGCCGCCAGGATTTGCAGGAAAATCTCGATGATTTTGAAGAGCGGGACGAAATTCTCTATGTTGACTTGAAAGATCGTGACCCGGATGACGGGTTTACCAAAGTTCCCTATGAAAAAGGGGCGCTCTTCCTTCGCCATCTGGAAGATGCCTTTGGTCGCGAACGCTTTGACGTGTTTGTCCGCAATTACTTTGATCACTTTGCCTTCAAGAGCATTACCACGGGCGATTTTCTGGACTATCTCAATAAAAACCTGATGAGCCAGGATGCCAAAGCCGCCGCTCAGATTCCGCTTGAAGAATGGATTTTCAAAGCAGGTGTTCCAGCCAACGCGCCCAAACCAATGTCTGATGCCTTCAGCAACGTCGAAAACCAGGCCAACCGCTGGCTCTCGGGTGAGATCCCTGCCAGTGCAATGAATACCCAAAAATGGATTTCGCACGAATGGCTTCACTTCCTGCGGTTTATCACGACCCAACCAGTGGCACCTGCCAAACTGGCTGAACTCGACAAAGCATTTGGACTCACCCGTTCCGGGAACTCAGAAGTTGCTCATCAGTGGTTACTGCTTGCCATTCGCAATCGCTATGAAGCGGCCTATCCCAAACTGGAAGAATATCTGGTCACCATTGGCCGCCGGAAATTGATCAAACCGCTCTATGAAGAACTGGTCAAGACTCCGGAAGGTCGTGACCGGGCCATGTCTATCTATCGCAAAGCACGCCCAGGTTATCACCCCATCACCATTGCCACGGTTGACGGCATCGTGAAGTGGCAAGGATAGCAATGGAATGAAGAATGAAGAATGAAGAATGAAGAATGAAGAATGAAGAAAATTCTTGGTGCTTGGTTTTTGGTTCTTGGTTCTTGGTTCTTGGTTCTTGGTTCTTAGAAGACATTGATTTCCAAGAACCAGGCACCAGAGACATTCTTCATTCTCAATTCTTCATTCAAAGAAGGTAGCCTTATGTTCACAACTCATCGAAAGTTCCGTCAGTCACGATCAGGATTCAGAGTTTGGCGCCGAGCATTTCTTGTTTTGGGGGGAGTAATTGCCCTGGGAAGTTTTTTGAGACTGTCTCAAACTGTGTCTGGAAATCATCTAGTACAAAACCAACCTCCGAAACACCGCCAATCAGCAGCCTCCAGTCAGCGACCAGGGCCAAAACCAAAAGGACTCGCTGGCCCCAAAACGACCACGGCGGCCAAATCAGCGCCTCACCAGGAAAATACCCGACTTTCAAAGACGATTCAGGGCACAGCCACGATTTCGGCCAATCGTCAGAAAGCCCCCACGGCCCAATCACTGCACGAATTGACCGCCCGGCAACTTGAGCGCCGACAACGGTCTGAAAAAACAGAACGGGAAAAACGTCCGCCCACTCTTGCTGATCCAGGGGCGCGATTGCGGACTGGACCACCGACCATTCCAGCCACAAACCTGGGAACAACCGCCCGTCAATCCAGCAGCATTCAACTTTTAACCAACACCTCACTGGGCGAAGTATCTTCTGACAAAAGCCTGGTCAGCGAACCGACAGCCGCCGAAGGTGGAAACAATGTGTTTTACACGGCCAACTGGTTTGCGGCGGTTTCAACTGATGGCGGCGGGTCATTTCGGTATGTGGATCCGTACAATTTTTTTCCTTCCGCCGCCGATGGGTTTTGTTGTGACCAGGACACCGTGTTTGCCCCAACTCAGAACCTGATGGTGTGGTTGTTGCAATACGTCAATAATGCTTCTGGCAATGTGGTCCGAATCGCCGTCACCAGTAACCCGGCGGGTGACTGGATGTACTATGATTTTGAGCCGGAATTGATCGAAGGAATTTCCGATTCAGACTGGTTTGATTACCCACATCTCTCAATCAGTAACAACTTTTTGTATTTCACAATTAATATTTACACACGTTCAGACGACTATCGGGCCAGTGCCATTTTCCGCGCACCACTCAGCGAACTGGCCGCGGGCGGAGATCTTTCAATTGGGTATTATGCCACCGGGGAAGATTTTTTTAGCTCACCAGCCCAGGGTGCCACCACGACTATGTATTGGGCCGGGCATCGGACCAACAGTTCCCTCCGCATTTTTAGCTGGCCGGAATCAAGCCCCAACGTTGCCATCAATGATGTGACACACGCCGCCTATCCATTTCGGGACAATACCTGTGTTGATGGTGATGGGGCCAACCCGTGCCAGCGATCAGATGACCGGGTGTTATCAGCCTGGGTTTCCGGTGGGAAGGCTGGCTTTTTGTGGAATGCGGCACGGGGTGTGGGTGGACTGGGGGTATTTCCTTACCCATATGTTCACTATGTAACAATCAATGAATCCTCAAAATCACTGGTTGAAGAAGGGGCGATTTGGAATCCCAGCTTTGCTTATTTCTACCCTTCGCTGGCACCAAATGCCGCCGGGAAACTGGGCGGGGTCATCGGCTGGGCTGGAGGACGGCTGTTTCCCTCGTTTGGGGCACTGGTCTCAAAATCAGCTTCGGGCACAGAACTATCAAACCTGGACATTCTGGCCGTCGGTGTCGGGAATCGTGGGCCTAACAGTGATGTCTGGGGAGATTACCTGCGCGTTCGTCAGAGCAGTCTTGATCCATCTGGTTGGGTGGCAAGTGGATACAATTTACAAGGCAGTGGGAGCGGTTTTGGCGCCGTGCCACGCTACATTCGGTTTGTCGCAACTGAAGGTGGGAATGAAGGCGATACCATCGCGCCAGGGGTTTCGGTGCTTGCTCCAGTTGGCGGCGCCAAAATCAAGACGTTTTCATTTCAGGTGAGCTGGACCTCTCAGGATAACGTCGGAGTTACCTCACACGACATCCTGCTTTCAAACGATGGCGGCCAGAGCTTTGGCCTGTCACTGGCCACCGGCTTACCAGGGACAACTCAAGCCTTTACCGTCACGTCACCAGTCCAAAAAATCAAACAGGCTGTGATCAAAGTGACAGCACGTGATGCGGCTGGAAATATCGGTGAAGGGGTTTCCAGCCCATTTCGAATCAAAGCCAAATGAGAACTTGAGAGGTTCCGGGTTCCGGGTTCCGGGTT
>DAOQNB010000103.1:0-10688 GCA_035335845.1 Acidobacteriota bacterium
GCAGCCTGTTTCGGACTGGTCAACCAGATGGGTACCAGTTGGACGGGAACGCTGCTGGTAGCCATCATCGTGCATGCCCTCTATGACATCGTGGCCGGCTACTGGCTGGCGCAGATGAATCAAGAATTGAGAATGAAGAATGAAGAAGTCAGTACCACCTGTGTCAGCAGGTGGGTGAAGAATGAAGAATGAAGAAAATTCCTGGCGACTGGTTTTTCTTTGAAAGGAGTGATTTCCAACCACTAGCTGTAATAACAGACACTATTGTTTCAATGGTTTTGAGCGTTCACCTGATTTTTCAAAGGACTACCTCGGCAACATCTGAAACAACATGAGATGTCATTACAACAAACCATGAGCAACTCCGCTTTCTTTACTCCCTCAATTTCACCCAAAACACTGACCACTTTCTCAGTATTGGCGTTCATTGTGGTTGATTGAGCCCAAATCAAAGGACATAAAAGACATAAAGGACATAAAGGATAAGGTGGAAGTCAGTTTGGTCATCGCGGTGGTACTGACTTCTTCATTCTTCATTCTTCATTCTTCATTCTAACCGCTTCTCATTTTTTCGATTCCGGAGTATTTTTGTCATTCCTGACCAGGGTTTCCACTCTTTTTTTTTCGCATCCAGCCCATGAAAGCTTTTCACCTGAGCGACGAGTTTATCGACGCCGACGCCGAACGTCAGATGATTGCTGCGGTTGCACGCCGTCCCGATCTGTTTTGGGAATTGGGTGAACTGTTGCGGCCTGATGTCTTTTCGGCTGAGAACGCAACCTGGGCACGGCTGGTCTATGAAATTGAGGAACGGGCGCCCATTACTCAAGGGCAAGCCTGGGAACCAGCCCGCAACCCGCAAGCCACTGCTCAGCATCTGGCCGATCTATTTCAACGGCGGCTCCTGGCTGGCACGCAGGAACAACTTGCTGCCGGGCTCTTTGCCCATGCTCCGGTCTCAGAACTGGTCAGTCAGCTTGAATCTGAAACCCTGCGCCTCAAAACCACGGTGAATGAATCAGTTACCGGAAACCTCCAGTGGGGTGACGCACTGGTAAACGATGTCCTGGCTGAGGCCATCCGGCTTGTAGAAGAACGTGCCCGGTTCGGAGCCGTTGCCACGGGCCTCCTCACCGGGATTCGGCGGCTGGATGAATGGCTCAATGGCCTCAACACGGGTCTGCATTTGCTGGCAGGCTCGCCTGGGGTTGGAAAAACCACATTTGCCCTACAGATTGCCATGGCTGTGGCACGGACGGTTCCGGTTGTGTATGTCACGTTTGAAAATTCACCGGCAAATTTAATCCTCAAGGCGGTGGCAGGCCGGGCCGGGATTAATCCGCAACACGTTCAGCGTGGATGGACCGATATTTCAGCGCTGGAGAAAGCTGTCCAGGAATGGCGTGAATCTGGCCAGCGTGTGGCCTTTATCGAAGGAACTTCAGATTTGACCATCGCCCAGATTCGGGCCAAAACTCGCCATGCCATCCACCGCTACCAGGCAACAAAGTGTTTGCTTATTATTGATTACCTGCAACTGTGGGCCAAAATGTCGGCGGAAATGCGAGGCATGTCGTCGGTTCGGGAAAAAGTCGAAGTGATGGGTGGCGCCTTGCGTGAACTGGCAACCACACTCAACGTCCCCGTCCTGGCCCTGGCTTCACAAAACCGGGCGGGAGGTGATTATGGCGAAGGAAAGGGAAAAGCCGCACTCGATAGTTTGAAAGAGTCTGGTGATTTGGAATACACCGCCGATGTGGTGATGTTTTTGACGGCGTCTGATCGACGGGTCAACAAACCTGCCCGGGCCATTGACCTGACCATTGCCAAAAACCGCAACGGTGAAATTGGAAAAATCGAACTCATTTTCCGCCCGGATTTATCTGATATGCGCGAAGTTGCCAGTTAGTTTGGGGCTGAAGACCTTGGGCCAGGGGCTGAGGGCTGAAGATTTTCGGGCTGAAGAACTGGGTTTCTTTCATCCCTCATCCCTTCGATTGCCCTGAGCTGGTAAATCGTCAAACCAGGTATTTTCAACCCACGGATTGACGACTTCACCCCCTTTGCGACTCACTGTTATTTGTAGTTTTATGACCTGAGACGTTCACTCAAAACCCTGTAGCCGATACATTCGCGGTGTCATTCCCACCTGTTTGTGGAAGACAGAGGTGAAATGACTCTGGCTTGAAAACCCCAGGAGGTAGCTAATTTCAACCAGCGGGAGCCGGGTATCTGTTAATAATTCTTTCGCTTTGTTGATTTTACAGTGCAAAACAAACTGGTATGGGGGAACACCGACGCTTTGTTTGAAGACGCGGGCAAAGTAGGTTTCTGCCATTTGCACCTGCTCAGCCAATGTGGCCAGCGAAAATTCCTGCTCCAAATTTTGATAGACAAACTCGGTGATGCGCCTGAGTTTACGCGGGGTAATTCCGCCTTTGAAGGGATGTGATTGAGTGATTGTAACTTCGAAAGGATGGACCAGAGGAGCCGCCATGGTGAATCAATACTTGCAGAACAGATAAAATTTTTCTGGATGAGCACAGGAGTGGCAGTACAGTAGACGGATTGCGTTGAGAGTTCTATCCAGTGAATTTTGTATTTTTTGTAGGACATCTTGCGTCATTGCTCTGACAGCATAAGGGTTTTCCTGTAGGTATATAGAATTTCAGATAAAGAATCCACGGAATCCACAGAATACACGAAAAATAAGTCCATATTTTTCAATAGTTTCTAAAACTCTTGCCGCCAATGGTTCAGGAAATCTTTTTCTGAAAGACTAGAGTGTTATTTGGAGTTTCGGGGATGGAGTTTTATGGATCAATCAATTTGGTGCGGATGGCATAATGCACCAGTTCAACCACCGAGTTGATTCCCAGTTTTCGCATGATGGTCGCCCGGTGGGTTTCTACTGTTTTGACACTGATAAACAACTCAGCCGCCACTTCTTTATTACTTTTTCCTTTTCCAAGCAAAATGACAACCTGTTGTTCTCTGGCGGTTAATTCGGCCTGAATCAGTGGTTCATCGGTGCCGAGCGGAGGGAAATAGTCATCGGCTTCGGTATTCAGTTGCTCAGCCGTAACGGCTGAGGAGGAGGCTTTCATTGAGGCCGAACCAGGCAGCGGTGTTTGTAAGAACGCACGCATCAGTGTTTCAGAGATCGTTGAAGAGAAATAGGGTTTGTGGTCAATCAGGGCTTCAATGGCCAGTATCAAATGCCGGGCGGCATCTGATTTTAAAACGTACCCACGGGCACCACTCGATAAAACCTCCCGAACAAGTTGTTCTGATTCGTGCATGGTAAAAATCAGGATTTGGGTCTGGGCATGAATGTGTAAGAGGTCGCGTGCCACGTCCAAACCATAAATATCTGGCAGGGTCAGGTCCAAAACCGCAATATCCGGTTTGGTCTGCTGTGCCAGGTCGAGTGCTTCCCGACCAGTTGCGGCCTCGGCGCAGATTTCCCAACCAACATTCATTTCAAGCAGGTTTCTAATTCCGCGACGCATGACATCGTGATCATCTGCAATGAGAATCCGAACCATACCTAGTTCCTTTTGATCGGCACAATCGCGGTCACGACCGTGCCTTTCGGACTTGAAATAAGTTCTAGCTGGCCGCCGATTTGGCGAATCCGCTGGCGCATACCAGGAATTCCAACTCCAGGCAATTGAGGTTCAGCCGAAGCTTCGTCAAAGCTTATGCCTTTCCCTTGATCCTTGATTTGGAGCTTGATGAAATCCCCGTCACGCAGCAATCTGATTCTGGCAGAAGAACTTCCAGAATGTCGATACACATTGGTGAGTCCTTCCTGGACGACCCGAAACAGCGTCGTCTCAATTTCAGGATCTAATCGCTCGATTTCGGTCATCACTTTAAAGTCAACGGCCACACCGCTCCGCCGTGAAAACCCGTCAATGTACCACTGCAGTGCCGGGACCAAACCGGACTGATCAAGCAGTGGCGGATGCAGCACATACGAAAGGGTTCGAATTTCTTTGAGTACCTGCTCGGCCAGCTCAATACTCTCTGAGATGGCGCGAGCCGGGCGTTCATCGTCCAAGTTGAGGCATTTTTGCAGGTAGGCCAGGTTTAAGCTAATGGCACTGATATTTTGAGCTGTCACGTCGTGGAGCTCGCGGGCAATCCGACGGCGCTCTTCATCCTGGAGTTTTAACAACCGGGCGGTTAACTCCTGCAACGCAAGATCGGCTTTTTTTAATTCGGTTTGATCCTGAACGCAAATCAACAGACAGGCCTCGGAATTGAGTGAAATTTGTTCAAATGACACGCTGGTATGGAGCATGTTTCCCCACCGGTCGCACAAATCGAGTTCATAGTCACGTAAATACCCTTGCTCATCAAGCTGCTTTAACAACACCGGACGGAGCCCTGGGTCATATAAACCCAACTCAGTTGACGTTTTCCCAATCACCTCGGGTCGCGAATACCCAAGCAACGCTTCAAACCGGTCGTTGACCTCCAGGATGTTGCCATCTGACACCCGGCTGATCACCAGAACCACCGGGCTGGAACGAAACGCTTTGACAAACTGGTCTTCGAGTTGTTCCAGCCGGGCACTGACCTGGGTTTGTTCGGTGATGTCGAGCACAAACCCAACTGAAACCGTGGCCTGTTTCTCAAGAAAAGCCAGCCTCACCAGAACTGACACCTGACGGCGATCACAGGTGATGAGTTTCTTTTCATAGGTTCGGGAAATACCGTGGTGACTGGCTTCCTCCAGCGCCAGTTGATCAAGCTGGCGATAGGGCTCTGGGGTGAGTGTGGTCCACTGTAACGTCCGGGCAAATAAATCTTTTCGCAGATAGCCCACGGTTTGGAGAAACGTATCGTTGGCCTCAATGATATTCCCCTCACTATCCAGAAAGACAATTCCGATTAAACTTGACTCAAAAATTCGCTGGGCCTGGGTCTGGCTAGAGTGTAACGCTTCCAGATTTGTTTGCCGTTCTTTGATCAATGCTGCCAGAAACAAAAGTGGGGCCGCATAAAACAAGATGAACATTTGGAGTGAGAGTGCATTGGCAGATGGATTTTGATGTGTAAACGGGCCTAACCCGTGGGCAGCACACCAGATGGCCACCACTCCGGTTCCAAACAACGACAGGCTGAGTCCGCCAGTACCAAATCGAACTGCCGCCCATAACAACAATGGCAACGGGGTACAACTCAGAAGCTGCGCCGAAGGATTCCAGCGAAATTCGGCGCCAAAGGTAAAAAAAGAGTATCCACTCAACGCAATGACGAGCAGGCCGGCTTCAGCCATTTTTCCCCAGGTAATCGCCGTGAACCAGTCTTTTCCCTGTTGAACCACTAATGTAATGACTGGAACAAACATCAACGCCGCCAGGGCATTGGAAAGGAACCGGGCCTGGAGGAGCTGCCAGTAATTTTTCCCAAACCCGGTGAGAATGACCACTCCGACGTCCAAAAAAGAGGTCACCAGCGGAGAACCCACCACTGCCACCAGGAAAAAAATGACCATGCCCCGAAAGGTATCAAACAATTGTCTGGTTGGGATCAACCAGACGAGCAAACTGGCACTCAAGAGAGCTTCGGTACAGTTGGTCAGATACCAGCCCAGGACCGTCAGCAACGGGACGTGGTTTCCGAGTTCAACCATCAAATGGACTGGCAGCAAAGCCCCCAACATAAATCCCCAGTGGCGGGGCGGAATCAAGAGCAAACACGCCACCAGAATGGCATTGGGCGGCCATAAAACCGCAATGGGGGTGGGCTGAAACGTCAGGGCAAACCCCAGCCTGGCGCCCAAAAAATAGGCCAAACTAACCAGCACCGCTTGTTTTGCCACACTACGAAGATCCATGTCACACCTCATCCATCAAGCATCACGTGGGGCTGAGGGCTTGGGGCTTATACCAGGTTGGAGCCAGGGCTCAGGATCAGCAACCAGAAAAGACAACTCTTTCAACAATTTAACCTTTTTATCATTCGAGGATTTTATTCCTCAATGGTACGGACCTTGTCAAAAGTTTCCTGAGCGAATGAGTTTTGGAAGTGGTTGGTTTTTTTCGTGTATTTTGTGTATTTCGTGGTTCAACATGTCTGGAAATTTTCGGTAAGGTACTTATCAGGTATCGAAACCAGTAGAGTTGAAGCCTGATCCAGACCAATCGCGTTTAGGATGAGCTAAAATGGTGCGGGCCACCCTGTCACCCTGTCACAGGAATCATCCGTCAGGGTTTATCGCTCGTCCCCGTCACCGTGAATGGTATTGCGTGCCTTTCGGTCAGCCAGCTTCTGGATGTTGTGCTCAGCCACCGTTGAAAGTGGAACTCGAAGCTCATGGGCCAGCATGGCACAATACCAGAGGACGTCACCCAGTTCTTTGATCAATTTTTCACGGCGCTCGGGTGAGACCTCGCCGCCTTCGTCACGAATGCTTTTTTTGACCAGTTCGGCCACTTCGCCGGTTTCGCCGCACAACCCAAGTGTCGGATACTGAAGATTGGCGCCTAAATTTGGATAAATCGCTGTTTTGAGTGCCTGCTTTTGATATTCATTAAAATCCATGATGGTTCCCAGTCTGAAGGTTAAATTGAATAAAAAACCTCGCCAGTTTTCACACTTGTCCAGGGAAACGCAACTCGACTTTGGTGCCGGCCTGCGGCTGACTCTCGATGACCAGGGTGGTGCCAAACTGACTTTTCATTCGGTCATTGATATTGGCCAGAGCAATACCAGCGTGGGTATCAGGGTTTTTTGAATGGGTCTGACCCTTGTGTGACAGGTCCGTTGTGGCAAAACCAATTCCGTCGTCAGTTACCTCAATGACGACCCACCCATTTTCAGCAAACGCCCGGATGTCGAGTCGAGCTGGACCAACTTTGGGCTCAATGCCGTGGTGGAGCGCGTTTTCAACCAGCGGTTGAACCAGCATCGGTAACACCTGAGTTCCCTGCACAGCAGCCTCGATTTCGATACTGGTCGAAAGTCGTTTTCCAAATCGAGCCTGTGCAATTTCAAGATAATCTTCGACAAATTTCAGCTCTTCAGCCAGGGTGACGGTTTCTTTGCGGGTACTGTCAAGGGTGTACCGAAAAATTGCTGCCAGTCGCTGCATCAGTGCCCGTGCCCGTTCCGGGTCAGTACGGACCAGCGAATTCAGAAGATTGAGGCAGTTAAATAAAAAATGGGGATTGATTTGGGCCTGTAAGGCTCGAATATGGGCCTGATTGGCCAGTTCGCGCAGTTGTTGCGCCTGTTGCAGTTCGCGGGTTCGCTCGGCCTGTGTGCGTAGCGTCAACAACATCCCCGCGAGCAGACTTGCCACACGGTCACAATAAATGACGTCTTCGCTTAAATATCGCAGCCCCTGGGAACTCCCGACCACGTGTACAAACCCGAAATACTGATCTCCAGTCAATACCTCTGATTTGATTTCGGGCAGACCGCCAGCATTCTGAGTCAGATCCGTGAGTGAGTCGGTTTCAGGTATGGTCCCTATGACAAATTCAACTCGATGGGCCTGCATCACCTGGGTCAAATGAACGCAAACCCGGTCAATGGCTGATGCTTCGTCAGTCGCCTGCTGGAGCAAGGGAAGCAGTTCCTTCAATGCCTGGCTATACCCTGGCCGTCGTAACAACACTGAATCCACCCAGGCATCAAGCCGTGGCCGCCATCGGATCACCACCGTGACCAGTGGCACCGACAGAAACGTACATCCCAAACAAAACTGCACCAGCGCGGCAACCGTTACATCATGCTGCTGAAAAAAAGCATTTGGAAAAAACCACTGAAAATAGAAAATCCCGCCGCTGATTGATAGTCCCATGGCCAGGGCAATCGCCAGCACCAGGGCGCCATTTTTAATAAAGACATCAAAAAATTGGTACCGTGCCCGATTGTAGGCCAGCCAGAGCGTGAGCGGGATCGGCAGCAGCATACTCAACAAATCATAATAGGAACTGCTTTCAGCCAGCACTCGGGGCCATTGATGAAACGAAAAGTAGAGGAGCAGCGCTTCTAATCCACCGATGCCAAGCCAGATCAGTGACCGCCGGGCGCTTTTGGTCAACTGCCAGTGGCAAAACATTACAATTCCCAGATCAAACAACACAATGCCGAGCGCCATCAGCAAGATTGGTTTTGACTCAACTCGAAACGGCCCGACAACCGGAAAAAAATACTGGCTCGTCAGCCGAAACCCGGCCAGGATCACGAGCATAGTCAGGGTTGGAAGGTAGATAAGCCAGACCGGGATCTTTCGCTGAATCAGCGGCGGCAATTCGGAAACGTAACAATGTGCCAGCCCGGCCAGAAATAATAACAACGCCGGGCGGAGCAACCCGGCGGGAATCACGCGGTTATGGTCTTTCACCAGCTCATCCAGCAGCGGATAAATTGCATATTGGCCAGCCATGGTCAGATACCAGGCCGTACCTAATGCCAGTAACCACGGGAGGATTCGGCTTGAAGGCGAAGTTGACGATTCTCCACGGGCTAAAATCGCCGCCATACCGCACAACAAGGTGGCTGAAAGCAACACGCCAATGCTCAAGAATAAAAATGACATCTCAGAAAACATCAGCCACCCTGCACTTGCAAAACGGAAATTGCCAACCGGGGTTGAAACACCGGCTGGCAAGGAAAAATTATGCTGGAGAAATCTTCAACGGGATGCAGTATACCCAGGTTTTCGACTCTCTGGCAGCGTGGACTGGTTTCCGTTTTAAAAGGTTTGGTGGAGAGGAAAATTGATCAAATCGAAAGAAAGCTAAATTTTTCGTTACTTCGCTCTTTCATTCTGGCTAAAACAAATCCACGGGGAGTTCCGGATGGTTTTTCTTCACCGTGGCTTTGATTTCGTCAGCCAGCGAGCGGATTTCAGTAGCACCTCTGGCAATTGTCTGGCGCTGCTCGGTGCTCAACACAGCCGCGACTTTGCCCATTGTGGAGATGCGCAACTGCACCATCTCTGATTCGGTCGCAGCAATGTTTTTGGCCAGGGCATCAAGCGCAGCACTATCATTGGGATTGGTCACAAGCTGGGTTTTGACGGCTTCCCGTGAACTCCGCAACGTTTCACGGAGTGCTTTTGCCTGTGGGGCGGTTTCTTCAACAATGGCCCGAACCTGGGCTTTCTGATCGTCAGTGAGATTGACTTCAGTTCGGATGGCTTCGACTTCCTGCCGAATTTTCAAAGCGTTCATCAATACCTGCGGATCAAATCCCTGCAAGACACGGTCCCGGCGTTCTTTGGCGCGTTCAGGCTGGGCATAGGCATCAGCCACCAGGGCGCCAAAACTCAAACATCCAATGATGAGCGTGGCAACAACTGTCTTTTGAAGCCAGGAGAGACGGGTGAAGAAGGTGGTGGAGGGTGAAGTTGGGTTGGTCATACAATGCTCCTTTACTGTTTTTCTTAAGAGGTTTTTCGATTGCAAACCCTGTTGCTCAGGTAAGCTTGCAGTCGTACAGTACGCCGGTCTGGCCGGCAAGGAGCATGCTTTGGGTTGAGTGACCGGTTCTGACTGATGAATGACGGAAAGTCAATCACGAGCGGTTTGTGGCCTGGGTGAAAGCGACCGTCAATGAGACAAACCGTCGCCTCCACCCATATTTCTTATGCCGTATATTTTTGGGAACTCGATGCCTGGGGCACAGGGAACGGGATTGTTTCAGCCGGAGGGGCGTGTTTGATGTACTTGTTGAGGTTGGAAATCAGGCGTGTTGCTTCACGATGCCGGTCTTTGGGAACCGGAACCACCATCCGTTTGAGGCCAAACCAGTGGGTTACCCACACCTGGAGCGCGCTCACTCCCGTATCTTTGCTGGTTGGGTCAAACATGGCGAAGGCATGGTGAAAGGCATAGGGGTGCCAGCGGCGATCTTCGCGCTTATTCCAAAAATAGAGCCGATTGCCCACCATCAGCCCTTCGGTTGACACCACACAGTGCGGCGTCTCACCAACCTTTGGACGAATCGCAAACAGGTTCTCGAAAAAATCAACCGACCAGATAACCAGGCTGGTTACCAAAAAGGTACCGACCCAAACTGCTGCCAGAACGCCAAGCGTAGTTCCAATTCCAGGTGTATTGACGCCAATCAGCGACAATATGGTGACCACGAGGCCAATAAAAATCGCCACAGCCGTAGCAAAAAAACCAGAAGTCACCGCAATTTCGATCCTTGAAAGAAAGACTGGCTTGCACTCTCTGGCAACGGCATCCCATTCTTCACGATTGAGATCCCACACGACTGATACCTCTGAATTGATTAAACGGGACTGTTGTTCGTTCATTGCTGAAAGCTCCTTTGGACAAGAAAAAAATCATGTCGAAAAAGATAAGTCCCCTGAGAAGATAAAGCATTGAAGCAGTCAAGTTGACGCAACTTGTGACTGATGAACTGGTTACAGATTTGAGATTCAACAAAGTCAAAGCTGGCGGTCAATCAGGTTGACAGCTCAAACTGAATTGAACGGCCCGCACTTCCTGATCAGGAAGTGCAGCCGCGATCATTCCGGAAGGTGCGCATCGCGTTCCTTCCAGAATTAAAAGTCTCCAGGGTGACGTAAGTTGTAAAAATGATGGCGGGTAATTTGGCAAGAATCGAAAAATTTGTCCAGAAAAGGTCGCAGGCGGGAGAATGAAGAATGAAGAATGAAGAATTGAGAATGAAGAATTGAGAATGAAGAA
>DAOQNB010000104.1:0-10663 GCA_035335845.1 Acidobacteriota bacterium
GTGATTTTCAATCGGGCGAACCTGGTGCCGTACACGTTTTTCCTGCCCGCGATTGACACCCAATATGAAGTGCCGGTCGCTCCGGGACAGGAAACCATCGTGACGACACCGCGAGTGCCAGGGTTGAAGTTGACGATTCCAGCCGAAGCGAATTTAAGAAACCGGGATGGTTCGCCGGTCACCAGGGTGTCGTTGACACCAGTGGCGATTGACCGGACTCCGGCGCCGCTGCCCGCTGGAATCAACCTGACGATGGTCTTCACCGCCCAGCCGGGAGGTGCTGATTCGGACGTAGCCATGCCGGCGAGTTTCCCTAATCTGACCGGAGAACTGCCGGGAACGTCCTTTAGTTTATGGAATTTCAACCATGACTCCGCACAGTGGGAAGTGTATGGGGTGGGTCAGGTGAGTCCGGATGGTCGCACGATAGAACCAGACATCAATCCGAGCACGGGGAAACCATTTGGACTGCCTTATTTTTCGTGGTTTGGTCCAGGCCGCAACCTGGGTGACAGCGCCAACGGTCCGGGTCCCGGAGGTCCCTATCCCGGAGGCGGCGGAGACCCGGCGAACTGTCCCTCGTGCAGCAGTGACAACCCGGTGAATTTCGCGACCGGGTTCAAATTTGACATCGAAACCGATTTGGGATGGGGCGGGGCGCGTGGTGGACTGAGCCTGACCCGGACGCACCTCAATTCGACCCGGATTGGACGCTTTGGGATGGGGTGGACCGACAACTGGACGCTGAGTGTGAGCGGGTCGCTGGATGGATTTTCAGCTTCAATGACAGTGTCAGGACAAAACCGGCCCTGGTTAATGAGCCTGGTGCGAACCGAGGAACTGGAGGGAGCGGTTGAGCCGGTCAAAGTCTACGAAAGCACAGTCCAGGCGGGGATGCTGGGGGATGAATTGAAGTATTATCCGGAACGAAGCCGGAATGGAATAAACGAGCCGGCCTTTTGGGAATACCGGAGCAAAGGCGGACAGCGAATGAAATTCAACGGCGCGGGGAGATGGGAGTCAATGAGCGACCGGAATGGGAACACGACGGTGTTGAGCTACGACGACCGGGGGAGGCTGGTGAAAGTGACGGACCCGGTGGGAAGGTGGATCGAGTTTACCTATCGTGCAGCGTCGAGAACCCCTGGAACGGAAAACCAGGTAGTGGCGGTGACGGACGTGATGGGACGCCGGTGGGAGTACAAATACGGGTTTGAATTCCTGGACGAGACCCCTGCCGTCACGGTCTTTCGGTTGGAGGCGGTGACGGATCCACTGGGCCATCGGATGCAATATGTATATTTCCTGGGTTCGCCGATTTTGAGACAGGTGATTGACAAACGCGGGAATGTTGCCAAGACGCTGGGCTATGAGAGTACGGGCCGGATCACAGGCCAGCGATTCGCGGATGGAGGGATAGAAGCCTACAGCTACACGGTGTCAGGCGGGCAGGTGACGGGAGTAACGATTACCGACCCGATGGGCCGGGTGACGAGCCGGAGATTCAACACCGCCGGCTATGTGATTGAAACCACGGATGAGCTGGGCCAGGTCCGAAGAGTAGAACGGGAAATTGGGACGAATTTACCAATGGCCACAATTGGTGCCGATGGGAAGATTGAAAGTCAGGAAAAATATGATTCCAGAGGAAATGCGGTTGAAATGACCGATGAATTTGGCCATACAAGACGGATGGACTACGAATCAGTGTTCAACAATCTAACCAAGATGGTAGATAAAATTGGCCACGAAACCCGGATGGAATATGACGAGCATGGAAATGATACAGTCGTTATTAATGCTTTGGGAGAAATCACTCGATTTGAATATGATCAGTTTGGACAATTGAATAGCCTGACTGATGGCCTTGGGCATACTACTCGCCTATCCTATGACCAGTATGGAATGCAGATTTCTCAAACCGATCCTTTAGGAAACCAAATGACCTATGAATATAATGTTTTTGGATGGCCACTGACAGTTACAGATGGGGAAGGACGGCACATAGTAGCAACTTATGACAAACTGGGACGGGTTGTTCAAGTCAAAGATGCTTCTGGTGCAGTCAGGCAGATTGAATACGATGAAAATGGGAACCTGATAACCCAGATTGATCCCTTTGGCCGAGTCTGGAGAAATGAATTCGATGTGTTAAATCGCTTAACCCGCAGTATTGACCCGTTAGGGCGTGAAGAACAGGTGCAATACAATTTTAATGATGAAGTACTCTTAACGATTTCACCATCAGGAAGAATAGTTAGATATGATTATGATTCACGAGGACTGGTCAAATCGAAAATTGACCCGGAAAGCAACCAAGTTAATTTTTCCTATGATAGTGAAGGGAATTTAATTTCTATTGCAGATAAAAGAGGATATACACACTCTTTTCAATACGATGAGCTTGGGCGGTTAATTGAAGCGCAGGATCCTTCAGGGAAATCAAGGCGCAGAACATATGATGTTGAAGGGAATCTGAAAATTCTCATTGATCGCCTTGGAAGACAAATGGAAATTGAGTATGACGCATTGAACCGTCCTTTTATTGCTCATTACCCAGATGCTGAGGTTACCTGGGAGTATGATGCGGCTGGTAGAGTCATCCGGTTGACTGATTCTCAAGGAGGTGAAATTCTTTACACTTTTGATGATGCTGACCGATTTGTCTCCGAGCAAACTTCAACTGGAGTCATTCATTATCAATATAATCAGGCCAATCAGCGAACCCAACTCAGAATTCCAGGCCAATCTCCCGTCCTTTATAGGTATGATGAAGCTGGAAGAATTCAATCAATCACCCAGGAAAACAATATTTTTTTATATGGCTATGATTTGGCTTCCAGATTGACATCAATCCAACGCCCAAATGGAATTATAACGACCTATAGCTACGATGACGTTCATCGCTTGAAAACCCTGACTCATAAAAACCAATCGAACCAGATTGTTGATGATTTTCATTTCTCATATACATCAGATGATGAGATAAGTGCTCACTTCTCATCATTTACTGGTATTAACCTGCCTGAAGATCAAAATATGGGCATGGCTGACCCAATGAATCGAATCAATCAATTAGACACAACTATATATTCCTTTGATGCGATTGGACAGCCTATGACCAAAACTGATGAACGGGGAATTACCCGCTTTGAATGGGATACCAGGGGGAGATTGACCCGAGTCACGACTCCACAGAATCAAGAAATCAAATACA
The DNA here is from genome assembly GCA_035335845.1 of Acidobacteriota bacterium. Taxonomy (GTDB): domain Bacteria; phylum Acidobacteriota; class Blastocatellia; order Chloracidobacteriales; family Chloracidobacteriaceae; genus JACQXX01. The sequence continues at coordinate 3,218 of DAOQNB010000104.1, forward strand.
CCTATGATGCAGTTGGAAGAAGAACTCAGCGGCAGGTTGGAAATATGACAACATCATTCCTCTATGATGGGTCAGAGGTTGTCGCTGACCTGAAAAATGACGGGAAGCGGGTTGACTACCTGAATCAATTAGGAACGGACCAAAAGCTCGTTCAACGGGAAAATAATCAGCCGCCCCTTTTCTTTCTGCCCAACCATCAACAGAGTACAATTGCCTTGACGGATTCAAAGGGCGATATCACTCAAAGAATCAGGTATGAAGCCTTTGGAAAAACTCAAGGAAGCGCATTGACCCGATATACATTCACTGGGCGGGAGTTTGAGGAATCAACAGGACTGATCTATTACAGAGCACGTTGGTATGACCCACAACACGGCAGATTCCTAACCGAAGATCCACTACGATTCCAGGCAGGAATTAATTTTTACACATACACGTCAAATAACCCAATTTTATTGAACGATCCCTTTGGACTTCAGAGCCAAATGCCAAGTGGCGTGGACCAAATGATGAATGCTGGTTGTGAGGAAAGTGCTGACGAAGCAGCAAGAAAAGCGTTTATTGAGATCTTTGGAACAATTTACTTCAATAATGGCAGTCTGGAAAGTGAAGAATTTGGTGGATTTATTTGCTGTTTAGAAAGAAAAAGCGAAAAAACTCCATGTTATATTTTTACTCCACCTCAAAAACTTGGAAGTGGACATGTAGGGAACAGCATTGGGTTAACAGGGTTAGGAGGTAGTGGTACATTAAGACCAAACGGGGAAAAAGCTTGTAGAAAGGAAAAAGCAAGGCAATCTAAAGCTGGGGAAATTAAAGTGGTAGCTTGGTATCACACCCATGGCTATAACTCACCTAAAAACAATAAGGATGGCACACCAAACAATTCGAATGAGTTTTTTTCATCTAAAGAAGATAACGGTGACATCGCTTTGATTGACTCAACGGGTCTTACAGGATATCTAGCCACTCCCAGAGGGAAGCTCTTAGTACGTTACCCTCATAAAAGGACAAGGACGATTTGCACCGGTTGTTTCCCGCATAAAAAGGAATAAAAAGAAATGTCATGAACACTTATTTATGTTTGTTGCCTGTGACCAGTGTCGGATAATTGATGAGGTTCAACCATGAAGCAAATATTATTTCACAAGGTGCTTTGTATATTTATTGTTGTTTTTTATTTGCCCCTTCCCCATTTTAGCACCCAGAAAACGCCCGCCCGCAACCATAAATTAGCTCAAATTGGAAATGAGTTAACAAAGGCGGTTTCTGATCGAGATTTTGAGAAAATCAAACACCTTGCCAGCCAGGGAATTGATTTGATGACGCCCGATGATCAAAACCAAACTGCTTTTGAGCAAGCTCTTGACAAGAATGATGCTGAAATGGTGGATTTTCTGCTCAATCAAGGGATAGATGTTCATCGAAGTTATAGGATTCATCCGATTAGCTCCGATGGAAATGGGAACCGGGTCCAAGAAGAAACGCTCCTGATAAAGGCTGTGGAGCGAGGCAACCCAATCATTGTTCAGCGGCTGATCGAGGCAGGAAGTGATGTCAATAAACCAAACTCACATGGTGAAACAGCGCTATCCATGGCTGTGAACTCTTTATGCAACAAACAACTGGTGGAATTATTGCTCAAAGCTGGTGCAAACGTAAATTCGGCTGACAAAGAGGGGTACACACCCCTTTATGATGCGGCTTATAGTAATTGCGACCAAATCACAAGAATATTGCTCCAGGCTGGAGCCCACCCCAATAGTAAAACAAACTATGGGATGACTCCGCTTTTAATGGCCTTGAAGAATTCAAATGAAGTGATCACCAGACAATTACTAAAAGCTGGAGCAGATGTGAATCTAGCGGGCGATGGGCGGTTTACTCCCTTAATGATGGCTTGTTTTCGCGGGGATCCAGACATCATTCAGTTGCTCATCGAAGCTGGTGTCCGGATCAATGCCCAAGATGAACAAAGGCGGACGGCTCTCTATTATGCCGTTGGAAATATTCGGATCCAGGCTACTGAACTCTTATTGAAAGCTGGGATTGACCAACTGATACAGGATAAAGATGGGAAAACTCCCTTTATCTATATTCTTGAGTACAGGGCGAAAGGGAGTGATCATGGACGGTTGATTCAACTCTTACTTGATCACTCTGAAGCCAGGACCAGAGGGCTAGGAATTTTTTGTGCTCCGCCAAAACTCCTCACTACTAACCGTCTGCCCCGATCTCCAGTCGGGAAACTCAATTGGGCCATCTTAAACCGGGATGTGCCGCAAGCCTTGAAACTGATCAAAGATGGGGCATTTCGGGTCCCAAAGAGCAAAAGAAACCAGGAGTATCCACCTCTGGCATATGCCATTCGCGAGAATTTGCCGGAACTGGTTGCGGTGCTGATTGAAGCTGGAGCTGATGTCAACTGGAAACACCCTGGCTGGTCCAAAAGAAAGAAGATTGATCTTCTTTTGGATTCGTTTCGAAAAGAAACCTCCTATTTAATCATGGCCTTGCTCTTTGATCAGTTGGAAATCAGCCGCCATCTTATCAAGGCTGGAATTGACCTTGAAGATGAAGATGGAATTGGGAATACCGCGTTATCAACTGCAGCCGAAAAAGGGTATATCGAGATCATCGAGGCGTTGATCACGAGAGGTGTGAAGGTGGATGGACCACGGAAATTTCCTTCTCCAACCCCTCTCCAAATAGCGGTCGACTTTCGACAGGAGCAATCTGTCGTCGCATTACTCAAAGCAGGTGCCAATCCAAATGCAGTTGACCATAATGGCGATACGCCCTTGATCCGTGCCATCAGTGCTCGATTACCCAACTATGTCAAACTGCTACTGGAGGCAGGCGGAAATCCAAATCTTCCGAATGAAGGAGAGTCCACTCCTCTAAAGTTCGCCAGTTTATTGGGAAATGAAGAAATTGTCACATTGCTGCTCAAGGCGGGAGGTAATCCAAATTACCAAAACAAGCAAGGCCAAACCCCGCTCTATGAAGCGTCAGTCAGAAAATTTGAAGCCGGTGTCAAACTCTTGCTGGAAGCTGGGGGTGACCCACTGATAAAAACCAATAACGGGAAAACGATTCTGGAAACAACTCAGGAACTTCAAGCCAAAAATGGGGGGTATGAAAAAATTCTCCAATTGTTACTGAGCCGGACCGATTCAGAATGAATGCCGGGTGCTTTTTGAGGTGGGATGGTAACCTCAATCTTTTTTCCCTTGATGACTTGAATATTACTGGCAAAAGCATCTCCCACGACCATAACCACTTCCGGGGGAGTTTCCCCCTGGTCACGACCTGGCCACTACCTTCAAGCCGATCAGATGTAACTGAGATGTTGTGGATGATGGATGTCTTCTCAGCTATGGCTTAAGGATTGTGAAAAAAATCACGTAAAATTTGCTCTCCCACAATTTCGCTGATGGCCAGCCAGCTACCGGGTAAAATACTCCTCAGGTAGATCGGAGTGGAAACAGGGCAGAACTGAGGAGTGAATCTGGAATCAATGATTTTGATGGTACCAGCGGAAGCCCAACTTGAGATGGAATCTGTCAAAAGGGGGTAGAAAGATGCCACTTTACGCAAAGAATGCGCAAAAGACCCGCCAAAACCAGTCAACCGTGACTGAACTGTTGCGGTGTTAAAGAAAATTCGAACTCAAAGCCTGAAATCCATCAATCGGTGTTGATAAGGATACGATGAGTTTAAAAGTTAATTGGGAACAGTATATGAAAAAAGCTGCTCTTTGGTTGCGTTACAGTATCTGCTCATTTCTTTTGTTACTGCTGAATGTTTCGCCAACTGACGGTTGGAATCATTCACAAGGCAAAGACAAATTGAAAACAGCAGCAGATATGCTGACAGAGGCTGTCAACAAAGGTGACATGGCTGCAGTTAAGAAAGTGCTTCAATCCGGAAGTGTCAATGCCAGAAATAGCCATGGAGAAACCGCTCTCATTGCTGCCACCCAAAAAAATGACTTTGAGATGGTAAAATATTTGCTTTCTATCGGAGCAAAGGTGAACCAGGCAATTGAACCTCCGACACAACACCGCTCAAAAAAAGACGATGGTGATTGTCCTCCAATTGATGTTGGGGCAACTCCGCTCATTTATGCGAGAGATCAGAAAATTGTGCGATTGCTGCTTGATGCCGGAGCAGATGTCAATGCACGTACCTCTGATGGAGATACAGTATTGATAAGAAGTGCCAGTTACGCAAGTCGTGAAGTGATAGGCGCATTGTTGAACGCCGGGGCAAATGTCAATTTACAAAACACTACTGGTGATACAGCACTCCATTCCGCTGCATTTAATGGCCGCAGCGATATTCTCCAAATGTTGCTTGGTGCCGGAGCAACGGTGGACACCTCAGATATCGGAGGGTATACAGCACTTATCTGGGCCGCCAGCAACAACCACGGTGAGGCTTTGAGAGTTCTTCTCAAATTTGGCGCAAATATGAATGCGGCCAATAACGATGGATATACCGGACTGATGCTGGCGACAGTTCACGGACACCATGAAACGGTGAAAGTGTTGATAGAAGCTGGGGCGGATTTGAATATGCAAACGAAAGAAAAAAGCTATAGTGCACTCCATATCGCGGCACTCAACGGACACGAACTGGTTGTTGAAACCTTGTTGACAGCCGGGGCAGATACAATGCTCAAAACCAGGAATGGGGAAACGGCACTTCAGATTGCCGAACGACGGAATGCAGAGCGGTGCGGGTTTGCTGGAATTGTCCGATTGCTTCAGTCTGCAAATACAAGAAAGTAACCAAACTCGCTTGATGGTTGTTTCATTGTGGCCCAAGAAGTTTCGGCTCTTTGGTATTTGCCGTGAACCCCAGCTTTTTGAGCAAAACCTAAGCCTGTAAATTTTTTAGAACCAACCTCTGTTTTTGAGGTTATATTCATTTCCACGGCAAATACCAAAGAACCGAGGTTCCGTGTATACAGTTACTTTGGATTAGAATGTAAACCACTGCGATCAAATAGGATAAGACAACAAAGAAGTGACAGGAAGGCATTCTCCTGGCAAGTAGAGGAAATGATGTCGAAAAAACTATCACTGAGGTGGGGAGTTTGGATACTGATAGCGCTCTCAGTTGGATCTACATATCTAAACCCAAAAATAACTGGCACCTTCAAACAAATTAGTGGAGATCCCGAATTTGAAAGGGAAAAGAAAGAATTCTTAGAGATCAATTTGTTTTGGTGGAAGTATTTAGAACAATTGCTCCCGGCTTCAGATCCAAAGGGAGTCCGCCTATCATGCCCAGTCAACTCGGTAAGCTTTTTTCCAGATGGCAGCTCAATTGTCACCTGTGATCATAAATTGGAATCGGTGACCTTGAATACGTTGACTGGTGAACAATCCAAAACATTTGGTCGAAATCAGGTACTTGAACAAATCGGATTCTCAAAAGATGGGAATTGGGCAGCCCTTTGCACAGCCACTGGGGAGCTAACGATCAGAAATCTCAACACTGGAGAGGAAAAATCAATTTCTGAACTGGATGGAGCTTTGGTCAAGAAATTGGCGTTGTCACCTGATGGACAGTGGTTGGCAGTGAGTCTGAATGAAAAGCAAATAGCCATCTTAAACCTTCACAGCAACGGGCGGGTTTTAAAAGCGGAGGGCCACACGTCTCCAATTTCAAGGATTGAGTTTACCCAGGATGGCGGACAATTAATTTCAAGCGATTACGACAGCTCCCTCTGTATCTGGAACTTAAAGTTGAATCCAATAACGCTTGACAAGATCAGAGTTCCGTTTTCAATTTTTTCTTTCTCGATTTCTCCCAATGGCGATCAGGTTGCTGTCTGCGGGAAGAATGAATCGGTTCATCTGATTAGTTTGCACACCGGAAAACTGGAAAAAGTGTTGGTAGGGCATACTGAATCAGTCAATCGGGTTGTATATTCTCCTCAAGGTCAATGGTTGGCTACAGGAAGTTTATTGGAGCAAACGATCAAGTTATGGTCAACAAGTACCTGGGAAGAAGCCCTGACTTTTCGAGGACACTTCAACAATGTATTCGATGTCAGCTTTTCACCTGACGGGGAATGGCTGGTCTCATGCGGTTCGGACCAGGTGGTTGGGTGGTGGAAGGTTCCACAAAATGACTTGGAACTCGACCAGTATGTGAAGGCGCTACGGGTGGTTGACTTTGTTCGAAGTGTCAGGTTTGGCCATCAAAAAGAAGTTGAGCAGACGATTGCCAGGTATCCAGATATCGTTCACTTTGTGGATACCAATGGAGTGTCACCTCTCTTGTGGGCCATCAAAGAAGGTAAGACCCAAACGGCCAGTGTGCTACTTTCCAAAAAGGCCAACCCGAATGTGCAAGAAATCCAATCGGGGATGACAGCTTTGCATTATGCTGCGAAAGTTGGTGACCTGGAATCAGTGCAATTATTGATTGAGTATAAAGCTTCTATACAAAGTAAAGACCAGTTCAACCTGACGCCACTTGAGTATGCAAAGAAGATGAAACGGAGAAATGTTGTAAGATTTCTCCAAACAGTCATGAGGAAGAATATTGAAAAACCAAAATGATCGTTCAGAGTTTTGTCTTGAGAGGTATGCTGATGCAACAACCAGGTCATGCGGGTGTCATTAACCCCAATCCCGATTGACTGAACTCCAGCGCCGGTGCTCTCTGGAATCAACCTGACGATGATCTTCATCACCCAACCCAGAGGTGTCGCTTCAGACGTAGCCATTCCGCAAGGTTCCCGAACCTGACCGGAGAAATACTGGAAAAAATCAGGGCCATGGGTGTCTTTCAGTGAAGACAGGATGCAATTTACCTGATTTTGTCTTTGTTGGGGCTTGAACGGCATGTTCCTTGTCGCAATGGGCGAGAGATGGGTACACTGTCGTTACCGGTTTTCCGAACAAGGCATGTGGGTACTTTGTTTGAAGAGGAGGATGAAAGCAACCATGCTGATCACCTATTTTGTCGGAGACGTGCCGGAGCGGGGTCAGGGCGTGGCGCTCAAATTTGCTTACAATCCGGATCTGGTGGCCACGGTCAAACACTCGCTTCGGGAAGCTCGGGTCGCCTACTACCGCCGAACCCGCCAACCAGCCGATCAGATCGGTGGCTGGGTGCCAGGCATTCGCGTCTGGTTTTGCCCAGTTGAACTGTGGGCCGAAACCGCCCGGCGGTTGGAAGGTCTGGGCCACGAACTGGAAGCCCAGTTTGACGAACGTTTCTTTTTCACGCTCCCCTGGAATGAAATCGGGAATCACCGGACCCGCCGTCAGTCACTGCCGAATTCGACCCACACCACGGCTTCCGATTGGGAATTGTTTGGATTAACCCCAACCGCCAGCCCCGCCGAACTCAAGCAAGCCTATCGTGATCTGGTCGAGGTCTGGCATCCGGACCGCTTTGCCCATAATCCCCGATTGCAGG
>DAOQNB010000105.1:0-10619 GCA_035335845.1 Acidobacteriota bacterium
CCTTTGGATCAATTTTTGATTGAACTCAAGATCAATTAAAACGCAACCAACTGAAAATGAAGATTTTACATTCAAATCTCAGCGTATTGCAGCACTTGATCTATCTTCTGAGTGATCAAAGGGCAAATTCCATACCGAATGAATTTCCTGGATTAGTCGTCTTTGGGATTCTCGACCGCCGCCTGTAATGCTCGCACCACACGTTCATAGCCTGGAGACTGCCGGAGCGATTCGATATCCGGGTCGGCATCAAAGCTGTCCGGGCTGGTAAATCCCAGATCAATGGCCTTCACCAGCCATTCAATTCCCAGATCCAGTTCGCCAAGTTTGGAACAGGCACAGGCGATGTTATAGGCAAAATTTCCTGGTCCTCCCACTTCAAGCGCCCGCTTTCCGATTTTGATCGAATCCGCATAGTTTCCCTGAAAAAACATTTCGGTTTGAAGAAGGGCTAACACCCGAATGATTTCTTGTGGCGGGGTCAGGTTCTGACACAGGTCAAGTACCTCTGCGACCTGTCCTAGCTGTGCCAGTGCCAGCAGGTAGTAACTGGTGGCCCAGGATTGGGGATGTTTTTCAAATTCCGGTTTGAGAATGCGAATGGCTCTTTCCGGCTGCTTCAGTTCAACCAGATAGGCACCTTCATAGTCAGGCAGCGGGCCAAACAAGACCTTATATCGCAGGACAAACAGCCAGCCATCATCGAAAGTCTTGTTTTCAAAATGGGCGTCAATCAGCAGCCATAACACCTGTTGTTTCAAATCCTCACTCGATGCCTGTTCCCAAAGGGTCAGGGCCTGGGCGATGGCCTGGGATGGCTGGTGGTTTTCGATATGCCCTTTGATTTCACTGAGTTGATCCCACAATCGTTTTTCCTGCTTTTGCTGAAAACGATTGAAGAGTGCCTGAAAATTTGGAAAACCAAACCATAAGATGATGACCACAGCGGTTCGAAACTGAGTTCCAAGCGCCACGACAATCAAGGCGAGGCACACCACACATGACACAATCTCGGTCACGATCCCCGTGGCCTTGCGCGAAAACATTCGCTCCAGTTCCCAAACCACCTGACCTCCATCCAGCGGCCAGACTGGCAACAGGTTCAGCAGTCCCCAGCCAACATTGACCCACAATAAATCAAAGAACACGACCTTCCCAAATTCAGATTGACGCCAGCCAGGCAGCATCAAGGCCGCAACGACAATCAATCCAGCAAATAAAAAGCCGGCTATTGGTCCACCCAGGTCAATCAGTATATTTTTGGATGGAGGCATGGGTTCAGGTGGAGTAAAAGTGGTCAGCCCTCCCATCCCATAGAGTTTGATCTCGGGTTTCATTCCATACCAGGCGCTACAGAGCGCGTGGCCAAGTTCATGAATGAGAATCGAGACCAGCACCACAACCGTCCATTCGGCCATGTAAAGTGCTCCCGGCTGGCGCATGGCCCCCATCAAGAGTGTCACCAGCCAGAACGTCCACTCAATTCGAACTGGAAAACCAAACAGTCCAAATCCAATCGTCCCCGGCTCAAAACTGAAGCGATGTGCGGTGTTCATGTTCGTGCCATTCGAAAATTGATACAAAAAGACCCAGCCAGTTTCCAAAGCGGTACCGGACCGCAGTGTGACCTGGCTGGGTGGACGATTCCCTCAAAATTCGGGAAGAAAAATGAAACAGGATAAAACTCAGGTGGAACCAACAACCTTCAACCTGATGATGTCTACTTTTGGTTGAGCCTTTCGACGCTTAGATAAACAACGGCGCCATCACCAGCGTGATGGTTGACAGCAACTTGATCAGCACGTGAAGCGACGGACCAGCCGTATCCTTAAATGGATCGCCCACGGTGTCGCCCACGACAGTTGCTTTATGAGTGTCGCTGCGTTTGCCGCCAAACTGGCCGGTTTCGATGTACTTTTTGGCGTTATCCCAGGCACCGCCAGCGTTGTTGAGGTAGAGGGCCATCAGAATTCCAACAATCGTCCCCACCATCAGCAACCCGCCAACGACTTCAGCACCTGTGGCCAGCCGGCTCACTTCCGGATCAACCAGACCTCCACCCTGACTTTGATAGAGGTACTTAAACAGCACACCAACCACAATCGGAGACAACACCACCAGCAAGCCTGGCAACACCATTTCGCGCAAGGCCGATTTGGTCACGATGTCTACGCAGTGGCCGTAGTCGGGTTTTTCTGTACCTTTCAAAATGCCGGGCTTCTTCTTGAACTGTTCTCGAACTTCAGAGATGACGGCTGAAGCCGCTGAACCCACGGCCTTGATGGCCATCGCTGAGAACAATAATACCAGCATCGCTCCGAGCAGGGCGCCGGTGAAGACTTCGGGCTTGGAAAGATCAATGCGTTCCAGCTTCAGTCCGTAGTTTTTGACTTCATCCATATAGGCGGAAAACAGCAGGAACGCGGCCAGTGCGGCTGAGCCCACGGCATATCCTTTGGTCAACGCTTTGGTTGTGTTCCCCACCGCATCCAGACGGTCGGTTTTGTGACGGATTTCTTCGGGCTGTTGTGACATTTCCACGATCCCGCCAGCGTTATCGGTGATAGGTCCAAAGGTATCCATCGCCAGAATGTAGGCTGCCGTACCGAGCATCCCCATCGTGGCCACGGCAGTACCAAACAAGCCGGCATGCTGCAACCCGGAGTTTTTGCCCAGGTAGTAGGAGCCCATGATCGCGGCTGAAATCACAATGATCGGAAACGCGGTTGATTCGAACCCAACTGCCGTTCCCATAATGATGTTGGTCGCCGGACCAGTTTTTGAAGCTTCAGCAATGGACTTCACTGGTCGGTATTTGTACTCTGTGTAGTACTGGGTCAAATACACAAAGGCAATTGAGGTTACAATTCCGATCAAACCGCACCCAAAGAAATACAGATAGGCATCTGGTGCCACCCGGTTGTTGAGCAACCATTTCGCGGCACCGAAAAATCCACCGGCGGCCAGCACTGAGGTCACAAAGTACCCCCGGTTTAAGGCAGCCATTGGGTCGCCATCTTCCTTGGTGCTGACGCTCATAATTCCCACAATCGAGGCCAGCAACCCAAAGGCGCGCGCCACAAGCGGGAACAACAACACGCCCAGGAGCTGCTCGTCGGTAAAGGCACCACGATTTGAGGTATACAACCCCGCCGCCAAAATCATCGCACCGATGTTTTCAGCCGCGGTTGATTCAAACAGGTCAGCTCCACGACCAGCACAGTCGCCCACGTTGTCGCCAACCAGATCTGCAATCACCGCCGGGTTGCGTGGGTCGTCTTCCGGAATCCCGGCTTCGACTTTACCAACCAGGTCCGCACCGACGTCAGCCGCTTTGGTATAAATCCCACCACCCAACTGGGCGAAGAGCGCCACAAATGAAGCGCCAAATCCATATCCAGCAATCAGAAGCGGGATTTTTGTTATTTCCGCGACCTTCAGGGAATTGACCAGCGCAAACAATCCCACCACCCCAAATAAGGAGAGTGCCACCACAAACAGCCCTGACACCGCGCCAGCGCGCAAGGCAGTTTGAAGGGCACCATTGAGACTCTTGGTGGCGGCTGAAGCAGTGCGGATGTTACCACGGATGGAAATCCACATCCCAATGTAACCAGAGCCAACCGAACAGGCAGCCCCCAGAACAAAGGAGAGCGTGGTCCAAAACGCCAGGGTGCGGGGATCTTGAACCGGATCATGTTGGTTTGGCGTCCGCACAAACGCATACAGAATGAAAATCAGGGCCGACAGCGCAATCGCCATATACACAATGGTTGTGTTTTGACGGCGCAAAAAGGCTTCGGCACCTTCTTTAATTGCATCGGAGATGACACGCATTTCGGGCGTGCCAGTATCGCGCGCGAGTACATCTTTAATGAGATAGCCTGCGAAGGCGAGGGCCACGAAGCTAATCCCAATGATAATTGCCAGTTCCATAGTGTTGAGATGTCAGCTCTTCCAGAGCCACCTGTGACATCAAACTCCTTTCGACAAAAATGAGAAGAGTGGTTTGATTCAAGCCTCACTGACGCATTGAAGCTTATCAGGATCAAGAATTTGGGTGTGATTCGAGCAAAAGGGGCACGCTCAAGACAACTGAATGGAAGTTTCACCGAAAAGGTCGGTTCAAAGTCAGTGTTCATTCCCCTGGTGGGAACAAGAAATGAATGAAAAAGTGGGTGAAAGTGATCCCAGAGCTGCGACCCTGGCCTGCAGTATCTCCACGACCGGGAGATTGGCCTGCAGAAAATCCACTTTTGGAAATTCATTCACCGTGATCCAGCGGGCAGCTTGACATCCAATGAGTTCGAGCGTGCCCCCTGCGATTCGAGACCAGTAAAAAACGACTGCAAACGCCTGATTTGTGTTCAACGCATAGTGAATCAGGTGCACTGGCGCGCCGACTTCGACATCAAGTCCCAGTTCCTCCTGAATTTCCCGACGCAAGGCATCTTCGGGAGGCTCTCCCCAGTTCACCTTGCCGCCTGGAAACTCCCATTGATTCGCCAGTCGTCCAGATGGAAGCCGCTGGGTGATTAAAATGCGTTCCTGATCAACAATAATTGCCGCAACCACCAGGACGAGTTGAGGAGTGTCATTCATCGGCAAAAGAAGTGCCTGTTATTTGGTGACTGGTACCCGGACATGAATTCTTTGAAAGAAGAGAAAATCCATACCCAGGTACCAACCACCAACGATCCCGAAAGACAACTGGCCGGGCACCAGCATTACACTGTTGCTTCGGCCAGTTCCTGTTTCAATTTTTCAGCGTGATGGTGTGTAATCAGGGCTTGAATGACATCCCCCAGATCACCGTCCATAAAGAGATCAAGTGAATGAATCGTCATTCCGATACGGTGATCAGAAACCCGATTTTCCTTGAAATTATAGGTCCGAATCTTCTCGCTCCGCTCACCGGTTCCAACCTGTGACCGACGCTCCGAAGAAATGGCATTCTGCTGTTTTTCCTGTTCGACTTCGAGCAACCGGGATCGCAAGACGCGCATGGCCTTTTCACGGTTTTTGATCTGGGATTTTTCATCCTGGATCGAAACCACCGTGTTGGTTGGAATGTGCGTGATCCGGACGGCTGAGTAGGTCGTGTTAACCGACTGCCCACCTGGACCTGAGGAACAGAAGGTATCAACCCGCAAATCCTTTGGGTTGATTTCAATATCAACTTCTTCGGCTTCAGGCAGCACCGCCACCGTCACCGTCGAAGTATGAATTCGGCCTGAGGATTCGGTCTGAGGCACCCGTTGAACGCGATGAACCCCGGACTCAAATTTCAGTTTCGAATACACCACATCACCTTCGATCACGGCAATCGCTTCCTTGGTGCCGCCGATTTCAGATTCTGAAGTATTCAAAATCTGCATTTTCCACCCTTGCCGTTCGGCATAGCGGGAATACATGCGGAGCAATTCCCCAGCAAACAGCGACGCTTCGTTCCCTCCAGTACCGGCGCGGATTTCCAGAATCACGTTTTTGTCGTCGTTTGGATCTTTCGGCAGGAGCAGGGTTTTGAGTTCCTGCTCACACTCAGTGACGCGGCGGGAAAGAGTTGCCAGTTCTTCCCGGGCCATTTCCGTCATTTCCGGATCGTCAGATTCGTCCAGAAGTGTCTTTGTTGATTCGATTCCCTCTTGTACAGCGCGAAACTCCCGATACTTTTCAACCACCACACTTAGCTCGCGATGTTGTTTGGCGAGTTTGGGATAGCGGGTCATGTCATTGACCACATTTGGGTCATTGAGTTGCTCGGTGAGCGCTTCAAATTTCTCTTCAAGGGCATTGAGTTTATCGAGCATCGTCTTTCCTCCACCAATTTGCCTACACTGGTTGTCAACTTCAGGGTGTAAGCCAGACAAAAAAGAAACCACCGCAATTCGCTTCGAGGGTCACCCTTACCGATCAGTGAGAATGACGATGGGGCTGGCGGTGGTTCTGGATGAAGACGGGCTCGGCAGCTAGGCGCCGGCAGGTGGGGCCGCAGGTACTTTGCCGTATTTGCGGTTAAAGCGTTCAACCCGGCCAGCGGTGTCAACCAGCTTCTGTTTGCCGGTGAAAAATGGGTGGCAGTTTGAGCAAATTTCCAGCCGGATTTCTTTCTTCGTTGAACGGGTCTTGAAGACATTTCCGCAGGAACAGGTCACAGTGCATTCATTGTATTTTGGATGAATCTTTTCCTTCATAATCTGTAAAACGCCTTGGTAAAAAACAGTCTCCCTTGTCCTGGTCATCAGGTGAGATTCGGTACAAGAACTGTTTGATGTCGGTGTAAATCAAGGTTAACTTGAGCGAAAACTACAAGCTGCGGACCGTACATCAGGGATTTCATTGTTGTCAAGGCTTGGGTGGCGGATCAGGTGTATTTCTTGACAAAGAACGACTTCACGTCTACTATACGCCACTCGATACTGCCTATTCTGATCCAGCAATCAGCACACATCCCTAATCATCCTTGTTGAGGCATCCCTTTCTATGTTGAGCGAACGCATCGGCGTCTATGGAACCCAAATCCTGGATGCGATTGTCCGTGGGGTGGCTCGCCTGATTCCAAATCCCAACCACCTGACCTTTCTTGGCCTTCTCATTAATATCTGGTGTGCCTATCTTTATGGGTGCGGTCTGTTTTTTGAAGCCGGTCTGTGGATGATCTTTGCCAATCTGTTTGACATGGTGGATGGCCGGGTCGCCCGTTTGACCAACCGGGTCACCAGTTTTGGCGCCTTTTTCGATTCAGTGATGGATCGGTATTCAGATGTGATTGTGTTTGTTGGAATTATGACGTTTTATGCCCGTCAGACCGAATATCACAGCACGCTCTATGTTGCGCTGACCGGGATTGCACTGATGGGGTCGGTGATGATCAGTTACACTCGGGCCCGCGCCGAGAGCGTCATTCATCAATGTAAAGTTGGATTTCTGGAACGACCAGAGCGGGTGGTGCTCATCATCATCGGCTCTCTGACTGAAATTGGCCCGGAAGACAATCCGTTCCTCCATAAAATGCGGGCGGTGTTGTGGATCCTGGCCGTGTTGTCACACTGGACGGTCGTTCATCGGATGTACCATACACTTCGCGAATCAGATCGGCTTGATCAATTAAAGGCCCAACCAGTCTCTGGCCTTCCAGTTGAGCCCTCATCTGAATATGCTGAAGCTGTCAGTCTTCACGCTCAACCTGCTTCACCTGAAACGCTGGTTCCGTCCGAAGTCAACGAAGCGGCATTTGGACGGTAGGTGAAGAACCAAGTCCTCTCATTATATATACTCTGGGTCGGCTGCACCGAAAACAACCTTCACGTCAAGTGCAGACACCCAAAACTGGTTTGAGTTTTCATTTTCAGGGTACTCTGTCCTTTTATTGAAAGGTGTAACTATGCTTTGTCCAAGCTGCGGCAACCTTGTCGAAAGCGAAGTGTTTCAATCCTGTGCCTGTGGCGCCCGCTCGGTCGGGATGCCTGACACCACCCCAATTGCGACCATTCCCCAGTTGGGCGGAGCAATGGTTGGATTGACACTGGCTTTGAGCGGCGCCGCCTGTTTTTTCTCAAAATGGTTTGTCCTGCTCAGTGTTTTCGGAATGATCGTTAGCTATCAAGCGTTGCGCAATGCACGCCGCAACCCTCAGATGTTTGGTGGCTGGCGAATGGCCTGGACTGGATTTGGTATTTCCACCCTCACAGTTGGGTTAATCCTGACGCTGCTTGGCTTTCATTTGCCACGGTGGATCGAAAACCGCCGGATTCAACAACTTGCCGCCACTGAAGCCCGCATGCTTGAAGTCAGCCTGGCACTTGAACTCTACCGGCAAAAACACAATTCACTGCCAGAACAACTCTCTGACCTGCGACGCGAAGGGTTTCTCACCAACGCCACCGTTGATTACTGGGAAGGCAGCATTCGATATATTCCCACTGGCCAGTTGGCCTCATCAACCGTAGGGAAATCACAAAACTCAGTCCCAGTGTTTAACCAGTATCGGCTGGTTTCAGCCGGGGCTGACGGTCGGTTGAATTCAGCCGATGATATTGTGTTAGATAATCACGTCTTTCGCGCCAATGACAAACTCCGCATTACGGATGATGAGTAGCCTGGACAGCTTGTGGCTGGCGCGATGGATCCAGCAACTCAGTGTGATATACTGAGGGATAGTTCCTGCCAGTTCAACGCAGTTCCACTCTCAACAAAGGGGTTTGTCAAACCTGTGTCGTCATCTGTTCAAGAACATGGTTGGAAGAAATGGCTTCGGAAACTGTGGCCACGCGAGGATCCTGAGGTCCAGCGCCGAAAGTGGTTGCTGCAAAACGGCAGGATCGTTGAAGGTATCATTCTTGATATGATTCAAAACGGACAGTCGGTCGCGGTTGATGACATTGCTTTCGGAGCCCATTGCACCGTGTATTACCGGTATCAGGTATCAGGCGTCACCTATGAATCCTGTCAGACGCTTGATACCAACCAAATGGCAAACCTTCGGGCCTATGTCGTGGGAAGCCGCGTGAGCGTGCGATACCACCCTGCAAGACCCGGAAACGCAATCGTTGTCTAATCTTAAAATCCCTGGTTGCCCCACCTTTCTCTTTGCTTTAGATCAGAAATCTCAACGCTTGATCGAGATTGATCGGGTGTCTGGTGTGCCTTGATTCACCATCGGCCAGAAAAGATACCTGAGTTTCCGACGCCCTAAAGCACTCATTTCCCAACGAGACACCTTCCACCAAGCTTATGTTTCAAAAAATTCTCATTGCCAACCGTGGTGAAATTGCGGTCCGTATTATCCGTGCCTGTCGAGATCTGGGAATTGCCTCGGTGGCCGTTTATTCCGATGTCGATCAGAATGCCCTGCACGTCAGGCTGGCAGATGAAGCCTGTCACATTGGGCCGTCACCCGCGATGCAAAGTTATCTGGTTACGGAGCGCATCCTCGAAGCCGCCCATAAAACCGGGGCTCAGGCGATTCATCCGGGATATGGATTTATGTCGGAAAATGCCGAGTTTGCCCGGGCGGTTGAAGCTGCCGGCCTGGTGTTTATCGGCCCGCCACCGTCAGCCATTGACGCTATGGGCAATAAAATCAGTGCCCGCGAAATTGCAATCCGGGCCGGCGCCCCGGTGGTTCCCGGGGTCCAGGATCCGGTTGATACGATTGAGGCAGCTCTGGTTGTGGCCGAACAAATCGGGTTTCCGATTATGTTAAAAGCCGCTGCCGGCGGGGGCGGCAAAGGCATGCGGATTATCCGAACCCCGGCGGAACTGCCCTCGGCCTTTGATCTGGCTCGATCAGAAGCAGTTTCCTCATTTAAAGATGGCACAATCTATCTGGAACGCTATATCGAACGCCCACGCCATATTGAAATCCAGTTGATGGGTGACCAGCACGGCAACCTGATTTACTTTGGTGAACGTGAATGCTCGATTCAACGCCGCAACCAGAAAGTTATCGAAGAATGCCCTTCCCCACTCAACGATCCGGAACTCCGGCGGTTAATGGGCGAATCAGCCGTCAGAGTTGCGAAAACAGTTGGCTACTTTAGTGCCGGAACCACCGAATTTCTGGTGGATCCCAATCGCAATTTCTATTTCCTGGAGATGAATACCCGGCTTCAGGTTGAGCATCCAGTGACGGAACTGGTCACGGGCATTGATCTGGCAGCGCTTCAAATTCGAGTGGCCGCGGGCGAAAAACTGCCATTTCGCCAGGAAGATATTCACTTGCGTGGCAATGCCATCGAATGCCGGGTGTATGCCGAAGATCCAGACCGCAATTTTATGCCAGCACCAGGTCTGATCTCGGCCTGGGTTCCCCCCGAGGGGCCTGGGGTTCGAGTTGATTCAGGCGTGTATGAGGGATGGAATATTCCGATTGATTATGACCCGCTCCTGGCCAAACTTATCTGCTGGGGAGAAACACGAGAGCAGGCGATCTCCCGCCTGGATCGGGCATTGCGTGAGTTTGTCCTCTGTGGTGTGCGCAATAACCTGGATTTTTTCCGCCAGATTGCCGAAGACCCCGAGTTTCGCGCTGGAACCCTGGATACCGGGTTTATCGGTCGGTTTTTTGAGCGGCTCAACCAGGCCAAAACGACAACCTCTGAAGATCCTCTCCCGACTGAAGCCGATCTGGTCAGAATCCTTGCGGGCCTGTTACACCATAGTCAGGCTGCCACCCATTCAAACCCAACGGGAAATAACGGCTCGTCACAGGAAAGCGCCTGGAAACGCCGGGGCTGGCTTCAAGCCCAGGCCAGCCGGTTTTGAAGCAGTCGGCTCAGGAAACCAGGGCTCAGGGCTGGGGGCTGAAGACTTCGGGCTGGGGGCTGGGGGCTGAAGAAGTTGGGCTGAAAAAACCAGGGCTTGGAGCTGAAGACATCGGGTTGAAGAAGTTGGATTGTCATGCTTCATTCTTCATTTCCCTGGCTCAATCATACCAATTTGCAATGGAATCCTCGGATAAAAAAACAGTCAAGTGATTCAACCAAATAAGCTTAGTGAACTACTGACTACTGACTACTGACTACTGACTGGTATCATTTCAATTGAAAAACTGAAGAAAACCTGTCAACAGACTCGGCCCTGAAGGGCCGAGCTTGAGTCGTGTCGCCACGACGCCA
>DAOQNB010000106.1:0-10525 GCA_035335845.1 Acidobacteriota bacterium
CACGAAGAACTCAAAACCGGAGGGGTTCACTGGGAAGCCATCACTCCACTGGAATCTCAAGAAATCGACCGCAAAGCCCTTGAAATCAGTCTGATCGAAGGTCAGTGTCGCCCCTATCATAAAGAATTTCTCCATAAACAGGGCACCCGGGTACCAGTCCTGGTTGGATATGTGTTCCTCAATCCTGAAAAAACGGTTGGGATGTGCGTTATCCTCGACCTGACTGATGGTAAAAAAAGAGAAGAAGAACTCTTAAAAGCCAGTAAATTGGAATCAATCGGCGTGCTGGCCGGGGGCGTGGCCCATGACTTCAATAACTTGCTGACCGCTATTTTAGGAAATGCCTCACTGGCTAAACAGTATTTGGGCCAGGCGCCTGACCGGGTCCTGGCCAAACTGGAAGCGATTGAAAAAGCGGTGGGCCGGGCCAAATCACTGGCTTCCCAGCTCCTGACCTTTTCAAGTGGAGGGTTACCCGCCCGGAAGCCAGTTAATCTGGCGGCTTTTTTTCAAACACACGGTCCGCCGCTGGTCGCTGCAACCAGCACCCGGTTTGAATGGCAGGCTGAGCCACTTGAATTCATCGCTGAAATTGATGAAGAGCAACTAAAGCATGTTCTTTCAATTCTGGTTTCCAACGCCTGTGAAGCCATGGATGGGGCCGGCACCATTCACGTCTCTGCCTCAGTGGAATTAATCAGATCGCGAACCAATCATTTACCAATACCTGATGGAACATATATCAAAATTGAAATGTCTGACAGCGGGCAGGGGATCCCATCAGATGTCATACATCGGATCTTTGACCCATATTTTACAACCAAACAAACCGGTACTGGATTAGGGCTGGCAATTGCCTTTTCAATTATGAAAAACCATGGCGGGTACATCACCGCCATTCCCCGGCCTCATGGCGCCTGCTTTCATCTCTTTTTTCCGGTTGCCCATCTTCCACACCTGAAAACAACCGTCGGTGAATCAATCTTGAGTGAAGATAACCAGGCGTCCCCCCACCGAATTTTGATCATGGACGATGAGGCCATCATTCGAGTTGCCATCCAGGAATATCTCGAAGCCCACGGCTATGTGGTCGAGACGGTTTCCAACGGTGAGCAGGCAATTGAAAAATACACCCAGGCACGTCAACAAAATACGCCGTTTTCACTGGTCCTGCTGGATTTGACCATCAAGCAAGGGCTTGGCGGAAAAGAAACCATCGAACAATTAATTGAACTGGACCCGGATATCCGGGCAATTGTCTGTAGCGGCTATTCCCAGGATAGTGTGATGGCCAATTATCGCGCCTTTGGATTTCAGGCCAAGCTGGTCAAACCCTTTCAGTTCCATGAACTGCACGCGTTAATTGCTTCAATCTTGAGGTCAGGCAGGCGTTGAGCGAAGCGGCAAGCACACCTGCCGCGTGAATGAGTAAATCGGTCTGCTCACGAGTTCACGCGTTACGGTTTTGGATTGACTGCTGGTGATACCATTTTGCAATGAAGGTATCGTATTACGGGAAGGCTAAATTATTGAAAAAATTGTATTTCCCCGCAACCCTGAACCCGATACCCTGAACCCTAATTGGTATGACTCGCGATTTCAGCTTCTAAGGTGCCGTCCCCATTCCAGTTGCTTTCAAAACCTGCGTGACAAACGATTGCGCTCGAACCACTCCTTTGAGCCGGCGCTCGGTTTTGTCGGTAATGACCGGAAGCCAGCTCACGCTGTTTTCTCGCATCAAGTCAGCCGCACCGAGTGCGGTTTCAGTAGCCACCACCACAATCGGATCTTTGCGCATAAAATCCTGCACCAGAGCCCCTCGCCCCAGACTCATTTCGAGCGCTCGGAGCAACTCTGTCCGGGTGAGGATTCCATCCAGTCGGGACTTATCAGGCGAAACCAGGCAAAAATCAGGATGATATTGATCAAAAAGGGCCAGGACATCAGCCAGTGTCTGGTCAGGACGAACAAAAATTTGTCCGGTTTGGGTCGTGATATCCAGGATGGAAATCTGGCCCAGTGCTTCACGGACCATCGGCTGGTTTTGCCAGTTTCGACCGCTTCGCTGATTGACGGCATCAGTCAGCACCCGGCGGAGCGGCGCCAGGGCACGTGATACCTGAGTAAAGACATTTCGACCCAACACAATCGCTTCAACTGCGGTTTTCGCCCGGATGCTGGCACTTCGGGGTTGATTGTTGATCAGGGCCATTTCGCCAAAAAACGAGCCTTCGCCGAGCACCGCCACCAGATCTTCAGGACCATCAGGAACATGCTTGCGCAAGACTTCAACCTCGCCTTTTTCGATCACATAAAAATTGGTCGCCGGGTCGCCCTGACAAAAAACATAATCGCCGGGTTGGAAATAGGCGCGGGACACCCGTTCGGTTTGATTGACTCGAAAATGAGTTAAATCCCGGAAAAAGAGGAGGTTAAACGCCCAGTCAAATCCAACTTTAACCCGTCGTGACCAGCTTGGGAGCTTAAACAAATACACCCCCCGCCAGATAAACCAGGCGACAAACCCGGAAAAATGCAGGCCAAACATTTCCGCCACCCCGACGTGACCACCAATCGAACATAATTGACCCAATGGCCGATGGGAAAAGGGTTGTGTTGGTTCATTGCGGAGTGACCGAATGATATTGAGCGCAACCTGTCTTCCCTGGCGCTCGGCAAATTGACCTGTCGGCGGCGAAAGTTGATTATCAAAGGCGTTGGGAATCCGGGCACAATCGCCGATGGCCCAGGCATTGGTTGACCCAACGAGTCGCATGTCCGATTCAGTGATGATTCGGCCTTTGTCTTTTTCAACCTTCAGGCGCTCAACAATTGGCGACATGGACGTTCCCACCGTGCAGACAATCGTTCCGCCACGAACACGGTCATCATTATCTAACCGCACGCCGTTGGCAGTGGCCAGTTTGGCACGACGGTTCAGGATGACGTTAATTCCAGCTTTCTTCATTTTTTCAAGCGCAAAGTCCCTCAGCGTCGGCGACATTTCAGGCAAAACCTGAGGCTGCGAATGCACGACCGTGACCTGGATTTCAGACTTTTCAATACTTGAAAAAATGTGGGCACTGCTCCGGGCGAGGTCGTTGATTTCGCCAGCGACTTCAACTCCGCTAAACCCACCACCCACCACAATAAAGGACAGATACTGTTTTTTCCGTTCCGGGTCATCGCACACATCGGCTTTTTCGAGTTGCCGCAACACATGTGCTCTCAAAGCAATCGCGTCACCGATGGTTTTGAGCGGAAACGCGTGGTCAGCCATGCCGGGAACGGTGCTTAGATTGGCAATCGAGCCGCAGGCAAGCACCAGATGCGAATATTCCAGAAACCGCGCCCGGCTGTCTTCTCCCTCAAATTCAACCCGCGAATTGGCCAAATCTACGCTGAGCACATCTTCAGTTCGACATTTCACTTTTGGAAGGACTCGACGCAATGGAGCGGCAATATCCGACGGACTCAGCGAAGCCCCAACGACTTCAGCCAGCAGCGGGTGAAAGACCATGTGGTTTTCACGGTTAAAGAGCACGATTTCATAGTCAGACGGACGTAATTTTGACCGAAGGACTTCGGCGCATTTCACACCCGCAAACCCGCCACCGATAATCACAATTCGTTTGGCAGCCATTGCAGCATCATCCTTTACAAGTTGGGCAGTTTGGGAAGGCTGGTTCTGAAGAAAAGTCTGCCCAACAATATGGAGCTTGCTGTCAGGTGTCAAACCAGGGATGGAAACTGGCTTCAAAACTGGAGAGACGCTCAAGTGAGTTTCCCCACTTAACCCTTTTGAATTGAATAAATTATACCACTGTCAACGCGTTGACACTTTGGGTGACTCACCCATCTAAATCAGGGATTTGGTCCCGAGTCACGTTCAATCTGATACTGCGTGCGACACCAGGGATTTTTTCGATCCAGCCATGTTTTTCCAAAGCCATGATCATTTGATGAACGGCTGGAGGCGTCGTTTGGAAATACCGCTGAAAATCCGCCTCAGCCGGTGCCCGCCGGTTCAGTTTGGTGTAATAGTAGATAAATGCCAGATATTGGCCTTGTTTTGGAGTCATTGCCCAATTTTTACCGGTCCAAGATATGCCCGGTTGAAAAGACGGCGTAACCTTATACCATCACTGACCTGACGGTTAAAAAAGGTTCGCACAAGGTTGGGTCACCTTCAGCTTCAATTCGTTTTCGTGCTTCCAGCGGCGTGAGGGCATTGTAAAAAAGTCTCCACGCCGTGTCGGTATCGAGCCGAACGCTGGCCTGAGCGCCAGCCTGAGCACCAGTTCCAAGCTGCCAGCTTGCATCCCGGCGGAGCAGGTGCCATTCACCTCCGGCGTCTCCGGTGATAAACACATTGAGCACGTGCCCAGTCGGAGCGGTGGTCCCTCGAAACGCATACGGGAGGGCATACAGTGAAAGGTCCAGCACCGGATACAGCCATTTGCGTTCCAGCAATAACGCTGCTCCAACCGCATCGCGAATTTGAGCCTGATGATGCCACTTTTCAGTAAAATCGCGGCCAATATCCATCCAGTTGCGGGAGGTATCTTCGCCCGCCCAGGCCACCGGGAAAATGGCTTCGCCATCGGGTGGGAGCGACATAAAAAACTCAGCCACCTGTGGCCCGGCCCATTCCAGCAAATCGGTGAGCATTCGCGGACTGAGGCGCTGTGTTGCCTGCACCCAGGTGGCGTTCAGGTTATTGAGCAGTGCGACCAGTTCGGCATAGTTCCCCGGAGGTCCAGATGGTGATGGAGGAAAATAACCGTCCCGATGAATTGAAAGCCGGCGCAGGTCGCCATCCAGAATGTGGGTCACGACGTCTTTGACTGTCCAGGTGCCAGCTACGGTCGGTTTTGACCAGTCAGCCGGAGCCAGGCTTCGCAGCAGAGTTACCAGTTCCTGTTGAAGTGGCAAAAATAAGTCAGCGGTTTGGATGAAGGTCATAATAAAGCCAGGAGTTTGGGTAAGATCTTTCAACAACTCAGGAAATTGGTTGATTTGAATAATGAAATCTCACCACAGAGGACACAGAGGATCACAGAGGAAAATCAATTTTTCGAATTCTCTGTGGTCCTCTGTGTCCTCTGTGGTTCAAAAATGATAAGGGATTAAACTACTTTGGATCAAAGAGTTACTTGATTAATCGTTCCGGTGTGTTCACCGACTCGTACTGGATTTTTCCATCACCCTTTGAACTACAGTTCCCTTTCAGGGACTCGGTTTCCCCTTTTTTGTGCTGATAGCGGAGGCCATACTGAATGGTCTCATAGTCGGTCAGATTCTCAATTTTCGCCGTGAACGTGTATTCGTACCGATAACTCTTTTTCCCGGTTTTGATTCGGTTTTGGCGATTGATCGTGATATCACCCACTTTGACCTTTCCACCCGAAATCAACCCCTGATACACAGCGTCCTTTTCAATGAAGCTTTTGACATTTCCCTGATGGTTGGTACAGGCGGCACTGGCCAGGATGACGACCATTGCCAGCATCAGCCCAATCCATTTACCAGAAGTTGTTGTTTGAATGGTGCGCATATCCAGAAGCCTGGTCATCATTTTTTCTCCTTCAGTTTATGGCGGTTGGGGTTGGAGCAGGAATGAATTCAGAGAATATCCACACCATAGCCTTCAGCCAGGAAAAAGAAAAGTCTGAAGTTTGGACCAGGCTGGGGCTGAAGAAGTCGGGCTGAAGAAAATGGGCTTGGGGCTGAAGAAGTCGGGCTCAGGGTATTGAACCCCTTTTCTTCAACCCCGAGCTTGCGAGTCTTCAGCCCGTTTTCTTCAGCCCGATGTTTTCAGCCCTGTTTTTTCTTCCTCCGCACCCGCAACACGGCAATTTTGGTGGGATGGTTAAACGGTGCTGGGTCCACTGGGAGCGGGGTGACAGTGGTCTCAGGATAGCCCGCGAAGTCCGCCGGTACGGGAATGAGACGTTCAATCGCCAGGTACCCGTCCTCACAAAGCTGTTCCAGGGTGTGCACATACTCAGCGCCCGAAAGAAACAACGCATTGTTGACCACAACCAGAGCGCCTTCGTCTTGAACGAGAGGTCGGACTTTGTTGATCAGGCGCGGCGTTTCATTTTGAGTTTGGACGGTACCTTTTGAAGTACTTGAAAAGAATGGCGGATCAAGCAGAACACAATCAAACAACTGACCGCTTCGTTTCAGAAAACTGATTTTTGGCCAGAAATCACCGACGATAAAATCTGATTTGCGGATGGGGAACCCGTTCAACGTGCAGGATTCTTTGGCTACGTTCAAAAACCGGCGACTCAGGTCAAGCTGAACAACACGAGCGGCGCCGCCAGCCTGTGCGGCAATACCCAGACTCCCCGTGTAGGCAAACAGGTTCAGAACTGTTTTCCCTTCCAGATGTGCCCTGGCCCAGGCCCGAAGGTTCCGGGTATCAGCATAAAAGCTCGAATCCCGGTTCATCATCAGGTCAATCGCATACCAGACGCCATGTTCGCGGATTTTTCGGTCAGGTCGTTCACCATAAACCAGCGTTCCGTTTCGTTCGGATTCGGTCTGCCCATGCCGGATTTTGAGTACAACCGCCTGAACCCAGGGCAGGCGCGCAAGCAGAAACGCTTTCGCTTCGGTCATCAACTCTGCGGCGGTGTCAGGGGCGTCAGCATAATTATGAATGACCAGGGTGCGGGCAAACAGGTCCACCACCAGCGCCGGGCACCCTTCGGTAAAGCCGTTGAATATCCGGAATGCCGCTTCGTGGCACAAGTCAAAGAACTCCTGCCGGGCAGAAAGGGCCGCATCGAGCAAAGAATGAATCACGGGAAGTTCACCACTCCACAAGAAAAGATTCATGCTTTGTACCATCTGCGGCCCTCATTCCAAACCCCAGTAGAAATTTTTGCTTCAGGTCGGAAACGAATTATCGGGCATTGCCCAGTTGGGCGCCATATTTTTCAGCTTCGTTTTTGGTCGGAAATGGCGGGTTCGCCGGGTCATATTCTTTCTTTGGCGCATAGTTCTTGATGTCAACCCGGCCTCCCTGGAGGTTCATGCCGAGCAAACGACGGACTTCATTTTGCCAGGAGGCTTCGGCTTTGACCGTGCTTGAATCCACGGTTTTGACTTGATCAAGCGCCAGCGGAATCCCCGGAGCAATTGATACGTTCCCAGAACCCTCTTTTACCAGTGGCATGTCACCAATCATCCCCATTGAAATCGGCTGTTTGCGGCCTCCAGCGGAAATAATCATCGCCACGGCATCAGATTCACTCTGACCATGGAGCAACCCATTTCCGACAAAATTATTGTTGGAAACCACCATCGGTGGGCCGCCCAGCGCCAGGATGGCACCGCCGAAATTCGAATAAAACAGGTTATTGGTAATGACGATTTCACCGGCAGCGTCTTTGGAGCCAATTTCCAGACTGGCCGGATTGCTCGTTTCCGGGTCCGGGTTATAGGCCCAGTTGATCAAAAAGCTACAGTGATCCACGACCATTCGAGCCGGTTTATTGCGAAACCGGGCCGAATCGAGTTTCAAAGGAATGCGATTGTTGAAAATGATGCAGTTTGAAAACCGGATTTCGGCTTCTGGGGTCGCGGCTCGAATCAGGGGTTCAATCGCCCGATTGGCAGAATTGGCAATCACGCAGTTTTGAAACACCAGCAGATTGGTTTCCAAATAATAAAACTGCACAAATGGAAACGTGCATGATTTGCCATAGAGCAGGCTATTGGTCTTCGCGTCATAGGAATTGGATGCCTGTGAATCCCAACTGACGCCATCCACGATAAAAGCGCCCAGTTTTGAATTGGCGGCAAATTTCAGCAGCGGTGCGCTTCGTTGCGGAGTCGCCACAATCATCGAAGGCAATCGAAACGGTGACCGACTCGAAAAATCCGGTTTAAACCCACCTTCCAGTTTGAGTGTCGCGGTTGGAGCATTGATCACCCCCAGGGCATAGGCGCCTGAGCCAAAATCCCCGTTGTACTCTCCGGCAGCCAGTTTGATGGTGACATTGCTTCCGGCTGACAAATCAGCCACAGCAGCAGCAAAGGCTTTGGTCAGTGAGCCAACCGCCGTGCCTCCCAGCCGGCCAGCCGCAGCTTTGGTGGCTGATTCATCCGCGCCAACCAGATACATCACGTCTTTCTTCGGCGTGGCAGCCAGGGTTGAGGTTGAAAAGAAGAGACCAGCCACGAGCAGCAGCCCGAAACCAATGACCGGCACCCGGCGTGAAAACGAAATCATACCCGCTCCTTTAATTTTGATTTGACACTGTGTTGAAATTAAACTTTCCAGAAAATTTATCCTTTGGGGAACTGTTCGATTGATTCAACCGAGATCCAGGCAATGTTTAAGGGCAATCCGGTCTTCCCCGTAACCCTTACTTTCTGGTTGTAGTCCACCAGTTTGCCGTCTTTTCCTCTGATTTTCAGATCTTTGACGGTGTAGTTTTGCGGCAGCATTTCCATCTGATTGGGAGCATTGCCCAAATTGATATGAATATTGATCGGTGTGCCCTGCCGGGTTTCATCACGATAAAACTGAATGGTGCAGTGCCCCTGACTCCCGTTTTTGTTGACGGAGACCTGATTTCCCAGCCCAAGGTAGCCTTCGACGCTTACCAGCGTATCTTTGAGTTTTTGGGCTTCAGCAAAAGTCACGGGTTTGGGCGGCGTGGCGGCTTTTGATTTCCCACAGGCTGGCAGGCCCACAATCGCGAAAACAACAAAACACCACAACAGAATTTGATATCCACGGTTTCTCAACATGGCTGGTTCTCCGGTTTTGAAATTCAGCTTGACTGAACATCACAACGGAGGCATGGACGAATTTTGGTCAGGGCTTTGTGCCTCCCTTTCCTGTGTCTCTTTGGTTCTGTTTCCCCAACTCCTTGTTTTTTGAGGCTTCAATTCCTTATTCTCGCCTGTATTCCCCCAAGCCCCAAGCCCCAAGCCCTGAGCCCTAAAAGAGGCTTCAATTCCTTATTCTCGCCTGTATTCCCCCAAGCCCCAAGCCCCAAGCCCTGAGCCCTAAAAGAGGCTTCAATTCCTTATTCTCGCCTGTATTCCCCCAAGCCCTGAGCCCCAAGCCCTGAGCCCTAAAATATGATTGAATCCTTCCCGCGCCGAATTATCTGTCTGACTGAAGAAACCACCGAAACTCTGTACTTGCTTGGCCAGCAAGATCGCATCGTTGGCATTTCCGGCTATACCGTCCGGCCACCCGAAGCTCGAAAAAAACCCAAAGTGTCGGCTTATATCCACGCCAAATTCGACAAAATTCTGGCATTGAAGCCAGACCTGGTGTTTGCCTTTTCAGATTTGCAGGCAGATATTGTCCGGGAATTGATTCAACGAGGCGTGACCGTCTTTACTTTTAATCAGCGGAGTGTGCCGGAGATTCTGGAAATGATCCTGACGGTTGGCCGAATCGTCGGCTGTCCCGAGCAAGCCGTGAATCTGGTCCAGGGCTACCAGGCTGAACTGGAAGCCATCCGCCAATCAGCCGCCAGGTTTCCTCACCGACCAAGGGTATTATTTGAAGAGTGGTACGAACCATTGATCTCGGGGATTCGATGGGTTGAGGAATTGATTGAAATCGCGGGAGGTGACCCCATTTTTCCGCATCTGCGGGAATGCAAAGCCGGAAAAGATCGCATTTTGGCACCGGAAACGGTTATCCCGCTTGATCCCCAGGTGATCATCGGGTCCTGGTGTGGGAGGTCACTCAAGAAAAACTGGATTCGAAATCGCACCGGCTGGGACTCAATCAGTGCCGTGCGTGAAAAACACATCTATGAAATAAAATCGGCCTACATCCTGCAACCGGGTCCGGCAGCATTAACCGAAGGACTGCGCCAGCTTCACCTGATTCTGGCTCATTCGGTTGGAATCACCGTTCCCAGTGAACTCCTCCCGCAAGAATCAGTTGATAAAGATCTTAAACTCACTTGAATCCAAAAGTGAGCAAAACAAAAAAATGGTGGGCAAGTGACAGGAGTCTTGCCCACCGGAATTGCTCGCACAGGAAGAGGAATTACGCGTACGACACTGAGGAGGAATTACTTACCGCTTGTCCTTTGTGGCGCCATCTTTAATCTGTTTCTTGTGATGGTGTTTGTGGTGCTTTTTCGCTGCCCCAGCTTTTCCGCCAGTTGCAACTTTTGAAGTCGGTGTTTTTGCCTGATACGGGGTTGCAGCCATGGTTGCACCACTCATTCCCAAAACTGACGCCAAAACAAGTCCAAGAACCACTTTACTTTTCATAATCAAAAAACTCCTTACTCAACCAGATTCAAAACCGAAAAATATCAATAAATGGAAAGGTTTGTGACTGATCAACAACCAGACTAAATCAACTATGCTACTCTTGACTCAGCCTTCGATTCTGATGAGTGCAAGTCTGGGACCACAACCCACACTAGCTGGCCCAAAGAAAGAACGAAATTCCGACTCCGGATCAAAATTAAATACAACTCATTGATTTTAAACAAACTATCAAATTTGTTTTTTTCTGGAAAAT
>DAOQNB010000107.1:0-2852 GCA_035335845.1 Acidobacteriota bacterium
GATGGTTTCGCTGCACACACACCTTTACTCCGCCAACGGTGACCATGTGCTCAACGCCTTTCGGCATCGGAGATGGTTTCGCTGCTATAGCTCGACACCCACTTCCCTCGATTTTGTGTGCTCAACGCCTTTCGGCATCGGAGATGGTTTCGCGGCTACCAGGCAGGATGTGCCGCTGGAGTGGTCAGTGCTCAACGCCTTTCGGCATCGGAGATGGTTTCGCAGTCCGATAAAGCGAACGCAGAGTAATACAGCCGTGCTCAACGCCTTTCGGCATCGGAGATGGTTTCGCGCCAGTTCCGATTCCAGATTGCTCCGGATCTTGGCGTGCTCAACGCCTTTCGGCATCGGAGATGGTTTCGCACCCAACCTGTAAGCCATTAGAGATGTATGGATTACAGGTATTATTGCAAGTATTGCAATTTTTTCCTAACCAATAGCTTCTTCTTTTCATAATGCGGTCTGCAAAGGCTTCGAAGTGAAGGAGTTTACCTTGTTCAAGCAGGATTGAGCCGGCTAAGCATAGTCCATGTAACTTAAAATACAAGACTTATTGTTGAAATGGCCCAATTGGAAATAAGTCCAGTGAAAGGTGCTTGAAGGACCGGAGTTCTGACCCAATTTATACCGATTTGCCATGAAATTCTTGTATTAGAAAGCGGTCAAGTGATTCAACCAAGAAAACTTAGCAAGCTACTGACTCCTGACAACTGACTACAAACCGGTATTATAAAATCTGAAATGGTGGTCTGGCTTCGTCCCATGATTTATCCGTTGAGGTATCAATTACTCGTTTGGCACATCCTGAACAAAGTCGAATGATCAACAAATCATCTTCGTCATCCATCAGTTTCGCCATATCCAGGCGAAATCGCTCAAGCTGGGTTTGGTTGATGTACATTTTAAAGACTGAGTACTGCACCCGTTCGGCGTTACCTTTGACTCGTTCATAGACCTTTCGCCATCGTTTCGGATCGCGAAGATCATAACTCACCAGATACCAGTGTTTTGAGTGATCCATACTTGTTCCCTCCAGAGATTGGTTCAGCCCTTCATCGAAGCCTTAATTTTGCGAACAACCCTGGTTGTTCAGCCCACTCTTTTTCAAGCAATCGCGCTTCGAGTTCAATCGTGCGGGCGTAGGAAAGCGAATAATTCAACACCGGGTGTTTCCAGGTTTCCTGTTTTCGATTTTCAAACAGGGTGAGAAATTTCTTCCGGCCATCTTCATTGAGCCAGACTTTGTGTGGTGTGACAGCAAAATCTTCGCGAAGTTCCCACTGTTTCCGATTGATTGAGGCCATGACTGGCAGGTCAACCAGCAAAACCCGAAAGATCTCCATCAGATCGAGCGCCAGAGGTTGGGCCGCTGAGCGCGGAGTATGGTAAAAGCCGAAGGCCGATTCCAGCCCTACGGTCAGCAGTGCCGCAACGCATTCCTTGTAGAGCAACGCATACCCAAAACTCAACAATGCGTTGGTCGGATCAAGCGGTGGACGGCGATTTCGACCTTTCATTTTGAAAGCCTCTGGCTGGATCAAAAAATTGAGCGCCTCAAAGTAGGCGTGCCCGGCCTGGCCTTCGTATCCGCGAAGCTCATCAACCGAAGTTGCCCGTGTGAGGTGAGAGAGCGCACTTCGAATCCGAATAATCAGGGTTTCCAACTCCGCTGGACGTTCGTCTTCTTTTCCAGAGGATGGGCGAGTTGCCCGCAAAATATACCGAAGCTGATTTTCCACCTTTGCATGGGCAACCCGGATAGCCAGTTGGAGGCAGAATGAAGGTTCTGAAAGGGCACGATATTGACGATGACGACGCTGAACACCCGGTACTCCAGCCGCCAGACTTCCGACATAGCTTCCACCGCCGGTCAGCCAGTGGACGCCGATTTCCTGAATTGCGCAATAATGAAGCGCCTGAGTGGTCAATTGAATTGGCCCGTGAAGCACCAGTGCGGCAATGTCACGACCGGGGAAGGCAACTTTGCGGCCATCCGGCAACTGGGCAATCAGTTGTTCAGCCGAGCGTTCAACATAGGTACCTGGCTCAGTCAGATGAAGGATTCGCCGGTCATCGTTTTCCGGGAAAAGCCGGCGGGGACGGTGTTCCTGTTGTTCATCAACAAAACGTTCTTCTTCCGGCAGACACACCGGCGCCAGCGAACAATGGGTACAGGCACGCGAATTGGTGGTCACTGGAGGTCGTTCTCCCTGGATTCGCAACGCCTGCGCTCGCCCAATGGCGGTTTTCAATTCAAGCCTGGCTTCATCGTCAAACGGGATACGCACCGTGGTTTTGTCCTGATGGTAGCGGATGCGTCCCTCAGGAATCCGTTTTCCGGTCGCATCCTCCAACAAAGCGCAGTAGGCAATGATTTGCAATCGGTCCCAAGGCCAGGCTTCTTTGGATTTCGAGCGGCCTTTTTTGTGTTCGAAGGCCACCAAACTTCCGTCACGATAGCGGACGGCATCAACTTTTCCCCGAATGCCCCAGGTTTCGCTTTCCAGTTCGTAGGTCAGCGATTCAATGCCTTCGTTGACATCCTGGAGATGAACTCTCCGCCCGGCATAAATGCGGTCGTCAGCCCGGCGAATTTCCTCGACTTCCTCAAGATAAAATAAACGCTCGCAATAGCTTAGCGCGTGGAGTCCCATGATTCGAAACAGCGGGAGTTGTTCAGCGGTCATACGCCCCTCCTGTTCAAAGTTCAATTTTTGGATTGGTTTCCCGTTCAGAGTTCAACCTTCAGGTTGGTTTTCTGGTTTGCAGGCAATGCTGTTCGGGTGGCTCAACGCCTTTCGGCATCGGAGATGGTTTCGCTTCGGTGATAAGCACGTCACAATCAAGATCCA
>DAOQNB010000107.1:2952-5372 GCA_035335845.1 Acidobacteriota bacterium
CGTGCTCAACGCCCGAAGGCATCAGAGAAAAAAGGAAAAATCAGGTTGGACTGATGGTGGTCCAGGCAGCGGCTGGCGGCTGGGAAAATGGCGACAAAGGTTGCACGTTGTACCGTCTCCAACGTGTCCCACGTGAGCCAACGTGATCTACCCAAACTGGCAAAGCCAGCAAGCCGTCTTCTTCCTGTAAAATCCACCTGGCTGAAAGCTGCAACTGAGATTCAGTGAGCATTGAGATTGAATTGACCAGATCGCGGCTCTCTCCGAGTGATAATCCGCCAAATCGTTCAACCTGAGCCGGTTGAAGAAAGGCATCTTTGAGCCTCTGGTACAGTGTCGGAGTCGCTTGATCCTCACCGGGTAAAACACAGACCAGAAGCCGAATATCCGTCAGGAGTTCCTGGTAATCGGGTCGAGCATTGCTGGAATCCAGAATTTCCTTTTTCTTCAAGCGTCGAAAGGTTCGAATCACAGTTGATTTCTTTGGAAGACTGGTTTGAGCCAGGGCAAGTTGAGTGCCAGGATGTTTGTACCGATCTGTCTCTCCAACCAGTGACAGGAGCAGCCCATAAATCGTTGAAGGTGGGGGGACCGGGTATGTTTCAGCGTATTCACGTGCTCTTGATTGACGGAAACAGGCGATTGGAACTTCAAGATTCAGAACGATCATGGCTATAGCTCCACGTCGGTTGCAATTCGTTTTTTCAGTTCAGAAACGGCGGCTTTAATTCCGGGGAAGGTTTTGACACCGAGTGCTCTGAACTGTTCACCAGTTGAGGTTCCAACAATTGAACCAGCAATAAAAAGTTCGTCGGGTGACAGGTCGCCTGAATCAATCCGAGCAATCAAATCGTCAGCCCCGATCTCGCCATCTTCTGTTTCTTCAAAACAATACAGAAACCGGGGAGAGAAATCGTGCGTCCAGCGCAAAACGACTGATTCTGGTGAGAAGTCATACAAAAACCGAGAGTGATTTCCCGCGACTTCACCTAGCGAGATCAACCCGTCAATCGTTGGTAACACCCGTTCCGGTTTCGTTAATCGCGAAGGTGTCATGGCAAATCCATACTGATAGCGTGTGGCATGAACTTCTGTTCCGTAGAGCGAGGTCCTACCTTTCTGGCCACTTTTGGCATTGAAAGTAATATCACCGGAATATGGCGTCGTTGAAACAGCTCGGGTTACTTCCAGGACACCGCGCCGGGCAGTGGTTGTTCCTTTCGGTTTTTTGCCTTTGGTTTTTGGTTCGTCACTTGCTTCTTCTTTGGCGCCTTCTGCCCGCATAAAACCCAATACATCGTCGTCAATGAAGTTTTCGTCGCTAAATTCGCCAAGGAGCCGATTGTCATTATCCGCATCACTCCACTGGCGGTTGACTTTGGTAAGTTCGGTGGCGCCATTGATCTGCCAGTGATAGCGAAGTGCCCACCGAATAGCCTCGGCTGAGACCGTGGTATGTACCTGTCCTTTCCATAACAACTTTTGTAGGGTTGTAATATTCCCTTCATTCTCACCACGGTTATTTGCAGCGGCTCCATATCGAGTTAAAACATTGCCAAACAAATGAAACGTCATTGCGGTCTCCTTTTGATCGTGATTGGTTATTCAAATTCTTCAACAACGTCTACTGTCGAAGACTTCGTGCCCTTGTAACTGGCCAGGGCCAGAAGGGCTAAATCCCTGGCTGTTTTCCAACTGTGTTGCCCGGTCGTCAGAGCTAATAATTCACGCCAGTGCTCCTGCAAGGTTGGGATTTGGCCAGCACGTGACCAGAAATCAGTGATAAAAGCTCGGAAGCTATCCGCGTTTTTGCACCGGCCCAACTCGGTTCGGAACCGCTCATTGGCACGTTCCAGATTGGCAACTTCACCTATGTCTCGGGCACGGTTGTAGATTTTTCGATAAGTCAGCCTGAACGCCTCGTGACATGCTTGAACAAACAAACGCTCGGATTCTTCCGTCCACACAGATTTATCAACTGCCATATTGTGGAGTCCCTCCTTTTCATAACTTAAAATTTTAAAGGCTTCACCACTGGTCACCTTGTCTGAAAGACCGGCAAACCAGGGCAGGTTTTGAGATAGATTTTCCGCAATCAATTCACGGGCAAAGCTTGAGGCGAGAAATGTTCCTTCTTTTCCCTTGATGGGACGATCTGGGAAATACTCAGAAGCTGTCCGATAGAGTTCACAGACTTTTTCAGAGGCTTCGATGCAGTGAACTTGAGTTCGGGATTTTTGCTTTGATGACCAGTCCACGGTTCCAAACGTGATCACCTGACAGCGTGGGGCTTTTGTCATTCGGGATTCAGCCGCCGCCTGATCTTTGACCAGAAACCGCATTCCGGCATCGCCGAGGTTTGAGGCATGGAAATCCCGCACACCGAAATTTTCGACAAAATGCCAGCGACGGCGGGCAAA
>DAOQNB010000107.1:5472-10502 GCA_035335845.1 Acidobacteriota bacterium
TGCAAAAAAGTCCCCCGCAATCCTTGCTGGAATAAAACCCGATTTTGCAGGTCAGTTCCTTTCAAGCCAGTGAAGGTAATTAAGCCCTGGTCAAGCGAAAAAGCTTTTTTCAAAAGCCAGTCCAGGGCCTCAAAATCTTTGCAATCCCAATCCAGGGAGACACTTCGATTGGTGAGTTCCCAGCGGAAATTCCCTGGGCCTTGAAGCTGGCGGGTTTCAAATTCATGCAAGGTCATCCATAACCCTGCCAGCCCAGCCCGGTGCAAAAGTGTCATTAAAGGATCACCAAGGTGGAGTTTGATTTTTGGTTCTGTTTGCATATTTCAGCCCCCGTTTCTTTGCTATACACAATAAGTCCTTTGGGTGCAATTGGATACACGCCCTCTCGTTGCCAGTGGATAGAATCTTTCAGAATTGTGATTGGAACGGTCCACCGTTGAGCTTCGACTGAGAGCGGAACGTTCTTTTCACGAACGGCCTGCCGGATTGCCGGGAGGTCTTCTTCCAACAAAACCGTAAGCGTGTTTCCAGCTTCTCTGAGCGAAGTTGGAAATGATCGCCAGTTTTTATCCAGCCAGCTTGAGGTGACTGGCCCAACAGGTTGACTTTCGAGACCTGCCGCCACCACAGCCAGATCCATTTGGGAAATCGGCCCAGATGGAAGACAGTCAAGAAGTTGGGTTCCAGTTGCCAGTTCTTCGGCTTCGTAAGGAAATTCAAACTTCCAGGGATAAACCAGGGCCGGACACACTTTTCCTGATCGAAGTCTGATTTGTCCGTTAGGTAATTCTTCAACTTTTCGATTCAGTCGCCCAAATCGTTGAATCAACGCCGCCGCTGGGGCAGACGCCGTGACAAGCAATGTCGCGCTCAGATCCAGGCTCAGCTCACAAACCTGGGTGGTAACGGCAAATACTGGCCCCTCGCCAGCAAAAGCGTTCACCAGGTCTTTATGTTTTTGTACCCGGTCTTCATACCGAAACCGGCTGTGGTAGATCAGCGGTCTGATTCCCAAAGGAGCCAGTCGCTGGCAGGCTTCCCGGAAAATGTCGATACACCCAACTTTGTTGTTTCTTGTGTCTGACACGATATTGGTCACCCACAACACTTTGCTGCCTTCTTTGAGGGTTTGTTCGATTTCATCCCAGGCTGAATCTTGAGTGTTAAGTACCTGAATTTGATAGCGTTGAATCTTTTCAAGATTTTGTGGGCCATCAATGATTTCAAGTGATTCACCAAGCTTTATTTCAACTAATGCTTGAATCGCGTGGAGCTGACTTTCCGAAAATGACGCACTCATCAATAAAATCGGGGTCTTTCGAAAAGTTTCAAGAAACCGAAGTAATGCCCCGAAGAGTTGATTGTCATAGGCATGAACTTCATCAAAAACAAAGGCCGATTGACACAGAGCGGGCCACGAATACAACGGACGACGGTTGTTTTGGATTAAACCCAGCACCGTATCCACGGTGCAGACAATCAGCTTGTTTGGCCACGCTTCCAGTGACGCCAGCCGTGAATCCAGGCTTTCAGCTTTTTCACCAGATGGCTCATGCTGGTCCTCATTGGTGTGCAGGACATCTTCAACCAGTAATTCTCGATCAATCTCAGCCCGACCGTGCATGAGCCGGCTTTCAAAGCTATTACTTGCCGCATAGTCAATAAATCCCTGCGAAGCCGTTCCAGTGGTCGGATACCCAAAAAATATCTTTTTCCCAACAGCAACCTGTTTCCCCCAGGCATAAGCCGCAACGGTTTTGCCAGCTCCACATCCCGCCCGAACCAGAGTGATACGGCTTTGGGATTGGGCAATGGTTTGTTGGAACGGTCGCAATGACTGCCCCTTCAGACGCTTCTGAACCAGTGTTTCAAGCTCTTCAACCGTAAGGACCTGCTGGAGTACCTTCCGACACCATTTTTCAATATTGATAGGCTGACCATTTTCACGAGCGTTGGGAAGCGCCGACCCGGCAACATCCGCAGCCAAAACCGTGGCTTTGACGGCAGCAATAAACCGTTGCCGCTCATCGGACAGAGCGTCACTGAGTTCATATTCAATAAAGACTTCACGGAGATTTTCCAATGCCTCAGCCAGTTCGTACTTTTTCCAAATGACCTTTGGACGTTCGGGCAAATCATTTGGAAGATTGAGTTTACTAACACCAAATCGAAGCAGGTTTGTGAAATCCTGGTGGTCGGCATACACCCACAGTTCTTTTCCTGTTCCATCCCGCAATTCGGCAATTTGATTGGTTGGACTCCCATTTTTGCCACCAATTTTGAGGTGATGTCCAATAGCTGCCCATAGTGCTGCTTCAAAGTCCACGTTTGGGCATTGTCTCAACCAGGTTTGAAAACTGGGAACTGAATAAGCCAGAACACCGCTCAATATTTCATGACGGAGCATTTGAAGGGTTCCAATTCCCGTCCAGGTATCGTGCAATCTGATTTGGATTTTTCTTTCATCCTGATCAACACATTGGTCAAGTGATTTAAGGCGAACCATGATCTGAAAGTGATGGTTTGCTTTGCCCCAATCGTGAAGGAAGGCTCCCAGTAGTGCAGTCCGCGAAAATCGTTCAACTCCAAGCTGTTCAAGATCAAATGCTTGAACGATGGTTGGTCCCAATACTTCGCATAACACCTGGGTTGCTCGCATCACGGCGGTGATATGGCCGACCAGTGTACCTGAAGATTGGCGGGTGGGATCTTTGGGTGGGGACTTGGCTAAAAGGGATTTAAAATTCATGGTTTTTCTCCCGCAGGAACAAAAACACCGCATCCCATCTTGCGGCGACCACCGAGACCTCGCTCTTGTAGCTGAATAGACTCTTCTTCCAATAAGTCAGAAATCGTGACGGCGTAACCCACCACCAGTTTTCCTTTAATATTGAGGATTTTTCTTCCTGCCTCACGTCCCTGGGAATCCAATGACGACTCGATTTTAACCGTGCCTTTAACCCCAAGTGATTCAATTTGTTTCTTGAGCGACTCAAGAAACATCTCCCTGGTTGGAGTAACTTTTTGCTTTTCGCTTTCTGAGAGTTTGATCACTACTGTTCGTGACCAGACTGACGTCACTGGTTTCAGTTGATATACCTCAGGAATGCCGGTTCTAAACTGAAACCTCTGACCTGCCACCACAATTTCTATGTTTTGGCCAGCAAGAGGAAGCACTTCTCGAAAAGACTCAACTGGAATTCGCAAACTAACACGAGATAGGTCAGTTAATAACAAACGGCCTTTCCCTGATGGAATTCCAGAGATTGGGTGAATCCCAATGGAATCAGACGCATGCAAGAAGGGTATGAGCCGGGAAACGCAACTATAAAGCGCGTATCCATGGTCGATGGGAATTTCTGAACCAACGAGCCGAAAGCAAACATCAACGAGCATAGTTTTACCTCCCGATCATTATTGTACTACGTCACAATCTAACCATCTAAGAAACAATCATAGCTTGATTCTTAGCCTGGTTGTCAATATGTTTCTCAGAACTTCTTCAAACTGCCGAAAGGCGTTGAGCAAGTGAGATTGTGATGTAGTTTTAGCTATTTGAAAGAGGTATTTAACCTCTATCTTCGATTGCCGTAAGGCGTTTTCCTCAATCATAGAGTTCCTTCATTCTTTCGACTTCGGCTTTTACTATCTGGCGAAGTTCAAGCGGTTCAATGACTTTGACGTGGGCGCCGTACTGCAGCAGCCACATTTTCACGCCTTCCAGGGCGCCGACTCGCATTGTCACTCGAAGGCCGCCCCCGTCGAGCGGTGTATATTCAGCCGTGCGATGGACTTTGCTTTGCTGCGCGATCCAGCCGGCCTGATAGGCGTCAAATTCGACAACCACGTCATACAACCGGTCTCCGCTGCCGCGAAACATCCCAAATCCAGAATCAAGAACTGCGTGTAAATCAAAGGTTTCCGGAACTTCAAAGTGTTCACTCGTCAGCGAATATTCACGGACCCGACCCAGGTGAAAGTCCAGCACTTTGTTACGGTTATGGTCAAAAGCAATCAGGTACCATTCGCCTTTTGAACTGTGCAGGTGGAGTGGGTCTACGCGACGGTTCGAAACCTTGCCTGACGATTGGGTAAAGTAGGTTATCTCAAGGCGCGTTCGGGTATGAATGGCCCTCATCAATGTCTCAAACAATGCAAAATCAATGTCGGTCGTCGGCAACAGGTCAACTGACTGGATCATGGCCAGTTGCGAGAGTTCAATCGAAACCGCTTCGGTTAAAACTGAGAGAATCTTTGAAAAAGCCACCGAAAGCTGCCCGCCAAGGGTGTTTCCGGCGTAGGTCCGGGCCATCTGTTCAGCCATCAGAATGGTGACCAGTTCGCCCTCCGACAACGAAACCGGCAAGAGCGGACTCACTGGCGCCGTATAGTGCCACGCCCGCTCGCGCGCACAGTAGGCCAGCGGACGATAGTGCGTGTTGCGGAGTTCTTCCAGGTCGCGTTTCACGGTTTTTTCTGAGCGTTCAAGCTGTTCGCACAACCAGCGGATGGTGAAAAATTGGCCACTCCGAAACCATTCGTCCAGGCGGCGAATGCGTTCGAGGTGACGTTGATGCTCACGGGTGTGTTGAAATACGTGATGTGCCATCGTACAACCAGAGGTAGGTCAAGGAATGACCTACCTGGCGTGCCCTCCGGAAATATTTCAAGTTGTTTCCAACTGCAGCTTTCTCATCCCTCTATTTATAGTAGCGGAAAATCTTTCAATTGCGGGCCACAAAGCTGGCGATTCCGACCAGGTATAACCTGAAATACATGAAGTATTTCGCCCAAATATGCCCGGACCTCAAAATTGGTCAGCAGTCTGCTGCCCAATTATACCATTTTGGAATGGAATCCTCGTGTCAGGAAATAGTCAAATAGTTCAATCAAATAAACTTAGGAAGCGTTAAAATTTAACTTCCCGTTTTCGTTTGAGGGCAGACATTTGGATTGAGCATCCTGAAAGGCTGCCGTTCGGATAGCCGGTCGGTTGCGAGGCTTTGCGAGCTACCACCGGGAAACGGTTC
>DAOQNB010000108.1:0-1529 GCA_035335845.1 Acidobacteriota bacterium
GTCCTGCCTGTGTGAGGGGGTGGGTTAAGCCGTCACCCACTCACGCAGGTGGGACTGACAAAATTTCGTCTGGTTTACCTTTAAAGACAATCTTCCCACGGTCAAAAACAAAGACCTGCTCGCCGAGAGCCTGAACTTCATCAAGGTTGTGCGAGACATAGAGAATGGGGATTTTGAGTTCCTGCCGGAGCCGTAACAAGTCATCTATCAACGACTGTTTGGTAACTGAATCCAGCGCAGAAAGCGGTTCATCAAGCAGTAGAATTTCAGGGCGCACAACCAGTGTTCGGGCCAGGGCCACCCGCTGACGTTCACCGCCTGAGAGGGCGCTGGGAAAGCGGTCAGCCAGGTTTCCAATTCCAAACTGATCAAGCATCGCCTGTGCCGTTGGCTGGGCCGCTGTTTTCGGCAGATGAGCGAGTCCATAGGCGACGTTTTCAATGACGCGTAAGTGTTCAAACAATCCCAAATGCTGAAACACATACCCGACCCGCCGTTCCCGCAAGGCAAGATTGACCTTTGGACGTGATCCACCATTTGATTCAAACAACACCCGATTCCCAAGCTGGATATGGCCCGAATCGGGCTGATGAATCCCGGCAATGCAGTTGAGGGTTGTACTTTTCCCAGATCCTGACGGCCCAAAGAGCACCATAATCCCAGCCTGAACAGTAAAGGCCACATCGAGTGCAAATGGAGTTTGTCCTGAGGTAAATTGTTTTTTGATCGCCACTGAAAAGTGCATAAAGCGGATGCCTGCCTTGTCTCAATGCCTCAGAGTAGACTAAAACATCCTTACACATCGAGTTTGATTTTCGGAATCCACCCACAAACCTTCATTGCACAAAAGGACAGGTCCCCATGTTGGTCCCAATGGTTGTTGAGCAAACAGCGCGCGGCGAGCGTGCTTTCGATATTTATTCACGGCTCCTGAAAGAAAATATCATCTTCATCAATGGTGAAATTGACGATGATATGGCTAACCTCGTCGTGGCTCAGATTTTGTTTTTGGAGGCGGAAGACCCGGAGAAAGATATCAATATCTATATCAACTCACCGGGAGGGAGCATTACGTCAGGTCTGGCGATTTACGACACCATGCAGTTTGTCAAACCAGACATCGTGACACTTGGCATTGGGATGTGTGCCAGTATGGCTTCGGTGTTGCTGGCTGCTGGAACCAAGGGCAAACGCTGTGCACTTCCGAACACCTGTGTGATGATCCACCAACCGCATATGGGCGGGCGCGGGATGCGTGGCCAGGCAACCGATATTAAGATTTATGCCAATGAAATCATCCGGTTACGTGAAATTATCAGCGGCTTGCTCTCAAGCCATAGTGGGAAACCGTTTGATCTGGTTGAACAGGATGTTGAACGTGACCGGTATTTAACCGCACCCCAGGCTCTGGAATATGGCTTGATT
Source organism: Acidobacteriota bacterium (assembly GCA_035335845.1). Classification (GTDB taxonomy): domain Bacteria; phylum Acidobacteriota; class Blastocatellia; order Chloracidobacteriales; family Chloracidobacteriaceae; genus JACQXX01. Next base: position 1,426 of record DAOQNB010000108.1, read on the forward strand.
GATACCATTCTGGATCGGCGGGATGTGGTTGGGAAAGAAGGGAAATAAGCGGGTTCCGGGGTTTTTGAAGGGATGAGGGATGAGGGATGAGGGATGAAAGAAAT
>DAOQNB010000108.1:1629-10495 GCA_035335845.1 Acidobacteriota bacterium
CACCTTGTTACCTTGTCAGTCGGTCATCTTGTCAGAGTTCCGGGTTCCGGGGTTTTTGAAGGGATGAGGGATGAGGGATGAGGGATGAAAGAAATCACCTTGTTACCTTGTCAGTCGGTCATCTTGTCAGAGTTCCGGGTTCCGGGGTTTCGAATTGAGGTCCTTGTTGTCCTTCTCGTCTTTTTTGTCGTTTTTTCAACTCTCACCCTGGTTCCCTTACCATTTATGATGAGCAGCCGTCAGGCGGTTGACCCCATACAAAAGCACCGCCGCCACAACTGACATCACTCCTGAGAGCATCAACGCTTCTGAATCACGACCGGCAGCGACCGCATCATAAATCGCGAGCGCTGCCGTTTGTGTTTTTCCGGGAAGGTTGCCAGCGACCATCAGGGTGGCGCCGAAATCTCCGAGGGCTCGGGCAAAGGCCAGGGTTCCGGCGGCAGCCAGTCCCCTCCAGGCCAGCGGGAGTGTAATAGTGCGTGCTACGCGCCATTCCGAAGCACCCAGCAACCGGGCGGCGTTTTCGGCTTCAGTCTCAACCGCTTCCAGGGCAGAACGAGCTGACTTTACCACCAGTGGAAGCGCCGACATAAATGCCGCCAGTACGGCTGCTGTCGGGGTAAACACCAGTGGATTGCCAAAACAACTTTCCCAGGCTCGACCAATCACCGACCGATTTCCAATCACAACCAGCAGATAATATCCCAGTACCGTTGGCGGCAGCACCAGCGGCAAGGTCAGGAGCACATCACACCACTCCTTCCCAGGAAATCGAAGTTTGGCCAGTATCCAGGCAAAAGTCGCCCCAACAGCCAGTGCCAGTGTGCTGGCGGCCAGGGCGACTTCGAAGGACAGAAACAACGGGTGAAAGAAAGACATAGATGTAAGGGCGCTGCACACCTGTTATCCGGCCTTGAGAATAAAAGTGTACTGCGCCCACAAAGCTCAGATGTCAGGCGCGGTGCAAAGCCACAACGCCCCTACCTCCATTCCGGCAAGCGGCCTGGAGTCCAGGGAGCACCAGCGGTTTCAAGGGCTTTATCGAGGTTTTTGAGGTCAACTTCGAGCAGCGTGCGCAACTTTTCGAGTTCAACCCTGAATTCTTCATCAGCTATCTTGAGTGAATCAATGTGGCTTTGGGTCGGACGTGAGGTGGACATCCGTTGTTCGCTCAGGATGTTGTCAATCCGTTCCGAGATGGAAGTCAGGGTGTTTTCGTTGCGGGCACGGAGCACCACGTCGCCTCTGAGAGCTATCAGGATGGCGTTGAGCCGTTTTTCAATGCTCAGCGCATCGTCCATCAGCTTGTTGTCAGCCTGTGGTGTTTCATGAATGGCCTGTTTGATCTTCTTGAGACGATCTTTTGTATCACCAGCCACTTCGAGTGCTCCTGAAACCACACGTTTCAGCTTCATGGCCTTTTGCTGGAATTCGGTGAGTGCTGCCAGATCAGCCTGGGGCATTGTGTCCGTACCTTCCGCCACGACTGAAAATTCCTGAGGTCCGGCCAGTTGCGTGAGTACGCCGTCAACTCGTTTGGCAATGCTTACCTTATAGCGTCCAGGCATGACCAGTGCCCCAAATGTCCCGCCGTCCTCGTCAACGAAATCGGGTTGGGTTTCTGATGGAAGCTCTGGTTCTGGTTCACGAAGATCCCAGGTCACCCGGTTAAATCCAGACTGATTTTTACCCGTGAGTTTGCGGACCACCCGTCCACTGGCATCAGTGACCGTCAAAATGATGGTCGGTGGTTCTTCTTCGGCTTCGGCACGTAATTGATCTGGCGTTGGATATGGCGCCGTGGTTTTCTTTTTCACGGCTTCTTTTTCAGCTTCCTGGCGCTTTTGTTTTTTGGTCTGGAGTTCGTCTTTCAGATAGTAAGTAAAGGTTGCACCAAAGGGTGGGTTTTCCGTCGTGAAGTAATTGGCCCCTTGCGAGCCTTTCCCGCTTTCCCCAATCGGACGCGACTGGATATAGAGCAAGGTTTCACGGGTTGGGTAAAGCAGACACTCTGGTCCATTGAGAGCTTCGGCTGAGATATTCCGCAGAGCTGAATAATCATCCAGAACATAAAATCCACGTCCAAAGGTCGCCACCACCAGATCGTTTTCGCGTTTTTGAATGGCCAGATCACGAATGGCAATCGTTGGCAGGCCACCTTTTAACTGAATCCATTTCTGACCGCCGTTGGGTGTGAAATAGAGCGCAAACTCAGTGCCCAGAAAGAGCAAGTTCGGATTGACGTGGTCTTCGGCAATGGCCAGGGTTGGGCCATTGGCCGGGAGATTGGCTTTGAGCGAGGTCCAGGTTTTCCCGGTGTCGGTGCTCTTGAGCACATAGGGCTTGAAGTCGCTATTTTTGTGGTTGTCGAACGTGGCGTACACCGTGGCGGCATCATGCTGAGAAGCCAGCAGGCGGGTTACATAGGTGTTTTCAGGGACTTCGGGGAATTTCTCCAGCTTGCGCCAGTTAGCCCCACCATCTTCGCTGATTTGGATCAAGCCATCATCTGTTCCGACAAACAGCAGACCTTCTTTTTTCGGAGATTCGGCCAGCGCGGTAATGTTGCCATAGAGTGAAGTCGAGACATTTTTGGCGACCGCATCAGCTTCCCATACGCGCCCCATAACCGGCAGGGAATTGCGGTCAATCCGGCGCGTCAGATCACCACTGACGGCTTTCCAGGTATTGCCACGGTCGTCGCTCCGGAACAGTTTGTTGGCAGCAAAATAGAGTCGGGTATTGAGGTGTGGGCTGATGATTAATGGTGAGTCCCAGTTCCAGCGATAGGCTTCTTCACCTTTGCCTTCAACTGGTTTGATTCCAGTGCGTTGGCCCGTTCGTTTGTCATAACGGGTCAGCCCGCCGTACTGGTATTCGGAGTAGACAATGTTGGGGTCAACTGGGTCAACCTGTGACCGGAACCCGTCGCCGCCCTGGGTGACAAACCAGTCGGAATTGACGATCCCCGAAGCACTTCGGGTGCGTGACGGCCCGCCCAGACTGAAATTATCCTGGGTGCCGCCATAGATATTGTAAAAAGGTTTGGCGTTATCAACCGTCACATCATAAAACTGGGTGATCGAGAGGTTTGACTTGTAATTCCAGTTCGCCGCCCGATCAAAACTTTCATAAACCCCGCCATCGCAACCAACCAGGTAATAACTGGTGTCGTTGGGATCAATCCAGATCACATGATTGTCAACGTGTTTATTTTTCTCGCCCAGATTCTTGAGCGTCTTGCCACCATCGTCAGAAACTTTGATCAGCACACCCATAATGTAAATGCGCTCGGCATTTTTGGGATCAACATAAACGTGGGCATAGTACTGAGCCTGGGCGTCATACGGATTACGTTGTTCCCAGGTGGCGCCTGAATCCGTTGACCGGAAGATGCCTCCGGCTTTGTTGGTAGATTCAATCTGGGCATAGACCATCTGGGGATCGGTTGGGGCAATGGCCAGCCCGATGCGGCCCATTTGTTCGGTTGGCAACCCTGACGAGAGTTTGTTCCAGGTCTTGCCGGCGTCGGTTGACTTATAGATTGCACTTTCCGGGCCACCGTTGATGAGTGTCCAGACGTGTCGCCGGCGTTGATAGGCCGCGGCAAAGAGGACATCCGGGTTGGTTGGATCCATTATCACGTCGCAGACCCCGGTATTTTCGCTGATTGAAAGGACTTTGTCCCAGGTCTTGCCATTGTCGGTGGTTTTATACAGACCCCGGTCCCCGCCTGGGCCCCAGAGTGGACCCAGTGCCGCCACATAGACGTGGTTGCTGTTGCGTGGGTCAATCACGATTTTGCCGATGTGCTCAGACGCTTTGAGACCGAGGTTTTTCCACGACTTTCCACCGTCATCCGAGCGATATACGCCATCGCCATAGGCCACACTTCGCTGGCTGTTGTCTTCACCAGTGCCAACCCACACCACGGATGGGTTTTTGGGGTCAAGCACCACCGTGCCAATTGAATAAGACCCTTCTTTTTCAAAGACAGGTGACCAGGTCGTCCCAGAATTGGTGGTTTTCCAAACCCCGCCGCAGGCTGCGGCAGCATAGTAGTGCGCTCGGTTTTGGGGATGAACTGCAAAGTCAATGATCCGTCCTGACGTGAGTGCTGGACCAACTGAGCGCAATTTGAGACCAGCAAATTTTTCAGGGCCTAATGGATCTTTGGGTTTGGAATCAGAGGAAGCTTGGTTTGGATCGGAAGATTGCTGGGCCCAAACCATCGCAAAGGTGGGCGAGAGCACGGCAATCAAAAAGAGAGACAACAAGGCACGAAGTTTCTTCAAAACCCGATTCTCCTTTTTATGAAGTTGTAAATTTTTAGGAGTGGAATGGCGACGGTTGAAATTTTGACGTAAGCGAACCGATTATGCCCGGACCGGACCTAAGTAGCAATTATTTGAAAGCAATCTAGGGAAGTAAAGACTTGCGTAGCGCACACTTGACTTGACTTTGCGTCAGTTTCTCATCTCAAATCCAACGTTCATTCATTTGATTTAACCGTTTCAGACAGCATGTCGTGTAAAAGTCTCTCTTTGGCGGCAGCCGTCTTTTTTCAAAATCAGGATCATATGACATTACCCATGCTTCGCTTTTTTGCCCGTTCTGCGGCCCTGTGCCTATTGATACTGACTGCCAGCCTGACTTTTATGGTGAAGGCAGAGCCATTTAAAGACGAACATATTGAAGTTGAACTGGTTTCCGAAGTGGAATCCATCCAGGCGGGACAGCCCTTTTGGGTTGCCCTGCGCATGAAGACCGAAGCGCACTGGCACACCTACTGGCTCAACCCCGGTGGACCAGGGCTTCCGACCTCCCTCAAATGGAAGTTGCCCGCCGGATTCACTGCCGGCCCAATTCAGTGGCCGTTCCCAACCAAGATCGTCACCGAAGGACTGGTCAGCTACGGCTATGAAGAAGAAACCTTCCTCCTGGTCCGCATCCAACCCCCTGCTACCTTAAAACCGGGTTCCAAAATCGAACTGGCCGCCGCCGCCGACTGGCTGGTGTGCAAGGAAATCTGCCTGCCCGGTCATGCTGATTTAAAACTGGGCCTGACGGTCGCGGATGGGGTTGCCAAACCATCAAGCTGGTCTGAAGCTTTTTCTGCCACCCGGGCCAAACTCCCGCTTGAAGGCGCCGACTGGAAATTACAAGCCGCAATTCAAAACGACAAAATCCTGCTGAAAGCAACCCAGCCGGCTGATTTCAAAGATCAGCTCAAACAGATTGTGTTTCTGCCTCAAGAAGGGCTGATCATTGAAGACGATGCTCCTCAACCCGTCAAACGAGTCGAAAACGGCTATCTGATTGAACTCAAACGGTCAATGATTGATCCGTCAAAGGTGCCGTCTAAACTCGAAGGAATTTTGATTTCAGAGGGCTGGCGTGGTGAAAAGTCAGAACGTTCATTGCGAGTCAATGTTGAAATTGGACCGATGGCTGCGCTTGGGAATCTGGCTGCCGTCACTGAGACCGCCAAACCCGGTGTGGCTGGAACCAAACCTGGCGCACCGGCTTCGTTTCTGACCATTTTGATTGCCATTGGATCGGCCTTTGTCGGCGGGTTGATTCTCAATTTGATGCCCTGTGTGCTGCCGGTCCTTTCGATCAAAGTGTTGAGTTTTGTCCAGCAGGCTGGTGAAGACAAAAGCAAAGTCTGGAAACACGGCGCCGTGTTTACGCTCGGTGTCCTGACCCTGTTTTGGGGGCTGGCCGGGTCGTTGCTCATCCTGCGGGCTGGCGGAGAGCAGATTGGCTGGGGGTTTCAGCTTCAGTCACCGGGATTTTTGATTTTCATTTGTTCATTGCTGTTTTTACTTGGATTGAATCTGTTTGGTGTCTTTGAAATTGTGCTCAACGTTGGCGGCAACCTGTCGTCGCAGTCCGGGTATTCGGGATCATTTTTCAGCGGTGCACTGGCTACGCTGGTGGCAACCCCATGCACGGCACCATTTATGGGATCAGCGCTTGGTTTTGCCATTGCCCAGCCACCGATTGTTTCCATGTTGATTTTCACGTCTCTGGGGCTGGGGATGGCCTTTCCGTATTTGATGCTTTCGCTGTTCCCGGCCTTGATGCGATTTGTGCCACGGCCCGGTGTCTGGATGGAAGCGTTCAAACAGTTTATGGGTTTTTTGATGATGGCCACGGTGGTCTGGCTGGCGTGGGTGTTTGGGCTCCAGGTTGGTGTCAATGGCTTGATTGCCCTGATGGGCGGCTTTGTGGTGATGGGAATTGGCGCCTGGGTTCTGGGACGCTGGGGTAACCTGATGATGGCTTCACGGACCCGGTTGATTGCCCACGTTGTGGCGGGTGTCTTGATCGCTGGGGGCATTGGACTGGTGTGGACCAATTCCAGAGACCTGGCGCCGTCAGCATCGGCCAGCACTCAGTCCACCACGACGGCTGAAGGCATTACCTGGGAGGCTTTTACCCCAGAACGTTTTGCCGAAGTTCGCGCTACTGGCAAGCCGGTGTTTATTGATTTTACAGCAGCCTGGTGTTTGAGTTGTCAGGTCAATGAAAAAGTCGCCCTGAGCAAACCTGAAATTGCGGCTGAGTTTAAAAAGCGCGGTATTGTGACGATGAAAGCTGACTGGACATCGCGCAATGAAGCCATTACCCGCAAACTTGCCGAGTTTGGACGCAACGGTGTACCGCTCTATGTGCTCTATACCAAAGATCAGAATCAACCCCCGATGGTTCTACCCGAAGTGATTACTCCCAGCATCGTGATGGATGCCCTGCAAAAAGTGAATTAAATCCACAACTCAAATCTGTGAACCTTAGTTTTTAGGAGATAAACAATGACAACAAAGATGAAGAACCTTGCATTACTCGCCATTTTAGGTGTGTTTTTGGTGATTGGCTGCAGCCCGGTGAGTGGCGCCGGTGATGTGGCGGTTGGTAGCGCTGCCCCAAATTTCACCGGTACTGATAGCAATGGAAAAAACCACTCATTAACCGATTTCAAAGGTAAATTTGTGGTTTTAGAGTGGTTTAACCCGGATTGCCCATTTGTAAAAGCCCAATATGATCCAAAGCACATGCAGGAATTACAGAAGCTCTTCACCAAAAAAGGTGTGGTCTGGCTTTCGGTTGATTCCTCAGCGCCTGGGAAACAAGGCCATCTGACCGGAGACCAGGCCAATGCCGTGCTCAAGGAAAAAGGTGCTTCGCCAACGGCATTGCTGCTTGACCCAGAAGGCAAAATCGGACGTCTCTATGGTGCCAAAACCACGCCGCATATGTTTGTGATTGACCCGAGCGGGAAACTCATCTACGCCGGCGCGATTGATGACAAACAGGGCAAAAATTATGTTAAAGCAGCACTCGAAGAAGCCCTGGCTGGCAAACCCGTAAGTGTTGCCGCCACCCAGCCCTATGGCTGCTCAGTAAAGTACTAAAATCATTGGGGGTTCAGGGGTGCGGGGAAACTATCAGGTTTTGAATCGCTTCGCCTTGAAATTTCAATTTCTTTCCCACAGGTCGCGCCAGTCGCGGCCTTTTCCATTCAAACGGGATAGAGGGCAGGCGAAAGCTTGAACTCACCAGTTCTTTCATCACATCCATCCTTCGTTCCCGTTTGGTACCAATGTGAAATCGGTATTTCGAAAAGTGAATAAGCTAGATGATTGATTGATAATGCTTTGTCTTATTCATTATTCATCATTGGTGTTTCCAAGGAGAATTTGCATTGATTGCCACAGCAAGAAAAACAACCAGACGCCGCGTTGGAACTTCCTCACGGCGCGCACGGCGACAGTCACCAGTTCAACATACGCTGACCGGGAATTTCCGAATGCACACGGCCTTTCCCTCCAGGTTTTTACCGCAGACCAGAAATATCCTGGTCTATCTGCCGCCTGACTATGAAACCAATCTGACCCGGCACTACCCGGTTTTTTACATGCACGACGGGCAGAATCTGTTTGATGCCGCCACCGCTTACATTCCTGGAAATGACTGGCGGGTTGATGAAACGGCTGAAGAGCTGATCAAAAAAGGTCGGATGGAGCCGGCGATTATCGTTGGCATTTACAACACCGGAGTTCACCGAATTGATGAATACACACCGACCCACGATCCACGGGTCAAAGCCGGAGGGAAGGCTGACCTCTATGGCCGCCTGATTGTCGAGGAATTAAAGCCCTTTATTGACACTTCATACCGGACACTTCCTGGTCGGGTGCATACGGCGCTTGGTGGGTCGTCATTGGGAGGGCTGGTAACGTTGTATCTGGGGCTTAAATACCCGCACGTCTTTGGCCGGCTGGCGGCACTTTCACCTTCGCTCTGGTGGGACCAACACTGGCTGGTACGCCAGTATCAGGCCCTTCCTGGAAAGTTGCCCTCAAAAATCTGGCTCGACATGGGCACCCGTGAAGGCCACACCGCTCTGGCCCCAGTCCAACATTTTCGGGATGCGCTGGTACATAAAGGCCATCATCTGGATGTTGATTTGCGGTACTATGAAGCCAAAGGTGCGCGCCATGGCGAGCGAGCCTGGGCCAAACGGGTGAAACCGTTGCTCCGGTTTTTATTTCCACCTCAGAAGTGAGTAGAGAATGAAGAATGAAGAATGAAGAAAATGCCGGGTTCCGGGTTCCGGGTTCCGGGTTCCGGGTTCCGGGTTCCGGGTTTTCGAATTTGGTTTAGCACCGACTTTCGCCACAGAAGCGATAGTTGAATTGAGGCAGGTCGTTTACGGCCTGTACCTGTAACATTAAATGAGCGATGATTTGGGGCTCCAGATTATTCAAGAATTTTTATTCCCAGTACTGGTACCAGATCAACTCTTCATTCTTCATTCTTCATTCTTCATTCTCAATTCTTCATTCTTCATTCTCAA
>DAOQNB010000109.1:0-4639 GCA_035335845.1 Acidobacteriota bacterium
GGCATAATAATCTGAGGCTGCATTGGATCAGTTGGCTGAGGTACCGGTTGAGATGGTGTGGTCGGTGCCGCCGCAGTTTGCGCTGGCGCTGGTGCTGGTGTGGTTGAGGTATTTGACCGAGTTGTGAATGCCCCAACGGCACCCCCAAACATTGTCAGTGCTAAACCGGCTGCAAGCAGTTTGCCTTTATCACTTGTAAACATATTGGATTCTCCTATTTGGTTTTGAAAATATGTCAGAGACATCCCGTGTTAAATTGAGTAAGAGTATATTCCACAGATGGTTAACTGTTCTTTCATTGGAAAGAGCAGTTAGGGTCCAGGTTGCTTCTGTGGAATGTGTTTGATGGGATACTCTATAACAAGCGGTGTGCCAAACTTGCTGCTGGATAAATAGTAGCTGCTGTATTGCTATAAAAATCCAGTTTTGGAAGCCGAAAAGTCAGTTTTAGCGGAAAATCCGAGAGGGGAAAGAAAAGAGTCCTGCACGATATGGTGTAGTCAATGGCGCATATCCAGTAGAAAAGTGAGTCGCAACTCGCGACTCACTTTTCGCGCTACTCATCTTCGAGCAAAGCGCGGATTTCTTCGGGTGACAGGTGCTGGATTTCGGCCAGGAGTTCCGCCGCTTCTTCACTATCAGTTTGGGAAAGCTGATAGTCGGCGATAGCTGACGTCATGCTATCAATGGTTGGGGCGTCAAACAGGATTCGAAGTGGGAGTTCAACCCCAAACTGTTCGCGAATTTGAGAAGCGAGCCGGGTTAAAAGCAAGGAATGTCCGCCCAGTTCAAAGAAATTGTCATACACGCCGATTTGTTCGATTTTGAGGAGCTTACTCCAGAGTTCGACCAGCTCTTCTTCAATCGGGGTGCGGGCAGCCACATAATTTCCGGCCTGGATCGGACGCGACAGGTTTTGACCCAGGAGCGCCCGTTGGTCAATTTTGCCGCTGACGGTGAGTGGAAGGCTATCGAGCGGAGTAATCACTGCCGGGAGCATGTATTCAGGTAACCGTTCTTTTAAATAGGCGGTTAAGGCTGGCAGGACGGCATCTCCGGGTATCATCTGGTCAAGCACCACAAATGACACCAGTCGGGCTTCACCCGTCGAAGATTTGTCAGCTAAAACAACTGCTTTCAACACACCTTGCACGCTCTGCATTACGGCTTCGATTTCACCCAGCTCAATGCGAAAACCACGGATTTTCACCTGATTGTCAATGCGTCCAAGAAATTCCAGCGTGCCATCTTCAAGCCAGCGACCAAGATCGCCCGTTCGATACAAAGATCGGGTTCCGGGTTCCGGGTTCCGGGTTCCGGGTTCCACATTGTGAGGTTCCGAATGTTCCTCAAAACTCTGGAATGGGGGCTGAATCTGGGGATATATCACTTGTGACGTAATCTCTGGTTCTGAAACCCGGAACCCGGAGCCCGGAACCCGGAACCCTGGTTGAAACCGTTCTTCCGTCAGGTCAGGTCGGTTGAGGTAGCCACGGGCAACCCCCATCCCGCCAATGTAAATTTCACCTGGAATACCCACCGGGAGCGGTTGCTGGGCGTGGTCCAGGACATAAACCTGGACATTGTCAATCGGGCGGCCAATCGGAGGTCTGCGGTTGGTTGATGTGCAGTGGTGGATGGTGGCACATACCGATGTTTCGGTTGGACCATAGGCGTTTAACAATCGCCGATTGCATCCCCAGCGATGCACAATATCAGATGAGCAGGCTTCGCCCGCTGTGACGAGCGTGTGCAGGTGTGGCAACTCAGCGTCCGGCAAAACGGCCAGTACGGAAGGTGGCAGCGTGACGGTGGAGATTTGCTCGCGATGGAGGAGGTCAATCAATTCAGGGCCAGGTCGCAGGTCTTCTTTTGATGCCAGGATCAGCGTGGCACCGGCAAGGAGCGTGGTAAAAATTTCAGAAACCGAAGCGTCAAAACTTAGCGAGGCAAATTGCAGAACTCGGGACTTCCCTGTGAGGCCAAACGCTTTGATTTGGGCAAGCGTCAGGTTGGTCAGCCCACGGTGCGGAATCAACACCCCTTTCGGCAAACCGGTTGAACCCGAGGTATAAATCACGTACGCCAGGTTTTCTGGATCGGGTATGGGCGATTGAAAAAATACCGATGGCGGGAAAAACTGATTGTCGAGCGCAATGACGTTGGGGATCTGTTCCGGCAACCGGTTGCGCATGTGGGTTGTGGTCAGGATTGATGTGAGCCGGGCATCCTGAATCATCCAGGCCAGCCGTTCTTTCGGGTACACTGGATCAAGTGGGACATAGGCGGCCCCAGTTTTCAAAATTCCCAGTATTCCAATCACCATTTCAAGTGAACGATCCAGGCACAACCCAACCAGAGATTCAATCCCAACCCCGAGTGAAGCCAGGTGCGATGCCACCTGGGTCGCCCGTTGATTTAATTCCCGATAGGATAAGCTCTGTCCGTGATAGGTAACCGCGATGGCAAACGGGGTACGCTTCACCTGCTGTTCAAACAGCAGATGAACCGGGGTTTCGAGCGGAAAATCGGTGTGGGTTCGATTCCAATCAACGGTGACCCGTCTGAGTTCTGCTTCTGAGAGAAGCGGAATTTCGGTAATTGGCAGATCGGGATTGGTGACAACTGTTTCAAGAATAATTTCGAGTATCTGGGCAAAGCGTCGTATCGTGGCGCTTTCAAATAATTCCCGGTTGTACTCCCAGGTCGATGCGATACCCTCGGCTGTCTCGCGGAAAAAGACCGTCAAATCCAGGTTCGATGTTCCCCGATCAATCGCCAGGTTGATTTCAAGCGGGTTGATCTTCAAAAGTTCGGTTTCACCGGCCAGTGCTTCGGGTCGAGGTGGCCGATGGCTGGCCGATTCAAATGAAAACATGACCTGGAGTAGCGGGGTGCGACGCAAATCACGCTCTGGCTGGAGTTCCTCTATCAATTTTTCAAAAGGAAGGTCCTGGTGGGCAAACGCACCCAGTGCCGTTGCCCGAGTCTGACTGAGCAGGTCCGCAAAAGTCGGGCGGTGAGCCAGTTTGGTGCGCAATACCAGGGTGTTCACAAAAAAGCCGATGAGTTTTTCAACTTCCAGTCGGGTTCGGTTGGTGACCGGGATGCCAACCAGCAGGTCTTCCTGACCTGAAAGGCGCGACAGGAGCATCGTGTAGCCCGCAAACAGCGTCATAAACATCGTCACGCCGGTTGCCTGACTGAGCGTTTTTAATTTTTCGGTCAACGTTTTGGAAAACGTGTGGGTTTCGCGCATGCCGCGATAGGCCCAGACCTCAGGGCGTGGTGCATCTGTTGGTAATTCCAGCACGGCTGGCGCCCCGGTAAGTTGTTCTCTCCAGTAATTCAAATGTGCTTTCAGGACATCGCCTTGCAGCCAGCTCCGTTGCCAGACGGCAAAATCAGCGTACTGGATGGGAAGTGGTCGGAGCGGCGATGGCTCACCTTTGGAAAAAGCCCGATAGAGCAGGGCCAGTTCACGCCCAAAAATCTCAAGTGACCAGCCATCGGAAATAATGTGATGAACTGCAAAAAAGAGAATTGAAGATTCTGGCGCAAGCTGGATCAATGCCACTCGCAGAAGCGGCCCGGTGGTCAACTGAAATGGTTTACGGCCCTCTCTCGCCAGAAATTCTTCAATCCGTGCCCGGCGTTCTTCTGGTGAGGCGGCGTCTTGAACATTGATGACTTCAATCTGAAACCGAAGCGTTCGGTGAATGACCTGGATTGGCTGGCCATTGACGGTTTCAAATGATGTGCGCAGCACTTCGTGACGCTCAATGATTTCCACAAAGCAGCGTTCCAAAACCATCAGATCCAGTTTGCCCTGTAATCGAACCCCACCAGTCAACGGTTCGCTCGGCTCAAGCTGCTCCATAAACCAGGTGCGAAGCTGTGAAAAAGAAAGGGGAAGCGGATGTTCTCTCGAAACAGATACCAGTGGTGGAATCGCAGATTCAGCCGGCAAGCCCTGCATTTGCTGACGGGTAATCCAGGCTGCCTGTTGAACTACGGTTGGAGATTCAAAAATCAGGCTCAACGGCAGATCAAGTTGAAATGTCTCGCGAAGCCGGGATGCCAGTTGCGTTGCCAGCAGGGAATGACCACCCAGAGCAAAAAAATTGGAATGGCGGTGAACGACCGGCTGATGCAGGACCTGGGACCAGAGATCAGCCACCATTTCTTCAACTGGTGTTCGCAGAAGAGGTTCACCTTCCAGAGTTTGAGTTCGAAGCAGCCGCTCAGGTGCTGGTAAGGCTCGACGATCAACTTTGCCGCCTGGTGAGAGTGGCAGGGCATCAAGGGCAACAAAGACCGACGGCACCATAAATTCAGGCAGCCGGTGCCTCAAAAAATCGGTCAGTTCCTGATGGTGTTCGGCTGAAAGTCCAGGTTGCTCGTTTTGGGAAAGTGGCCCGGTGGCCGGTCGTGTCGGCTGGTTGAGTACGAGGTAAGCCACCAGTTGCTTTCCACTCTGGGCATCATCACGAGCCATAACCACTGATTCCCTGACCAGTGGGTGATGGTTGAGCACGGCTTCGATTTCCCCAAGCTCAATCCGGTGTCCCCGGAGCTTTACCTGATCATCAATGCGTCCCAAAAATTCAATCTGTCCATCGGCACGATAGCGAGCGAG
>DAOQNB010000109.1:4739-10422 GCA_035335845.1 Acidobacteriota bacterium
GATCATCAATGCGTCCCAAAAATTCAATCTGTCCATCGGCACGATAGCGAGCGAGATCACCGGTTCGATACAAAGTACGGGTTCCGGGTTCCGGGTTCCGGGTTCCGGGTTCCACGTTGTGAAGTCTTGAGTTTTCCTCAATTCTCTGGGATGCAAATTCACCCTCGTGATCTGGAGCTTGTGAAGTCAACTCTGATTCTGAAACCCGGAACCCGAAACCCGGACCCCGGAACCCTGTTTTAAATCGCTCCGCCGTTAATTCCGGTTGATTCAAATACCCACGGGCCAGGCTGATACCGCTGATGCAGAGTTCACCCGGAACTCCAACTGGGACTGGTTGGCCGTGTTGATCAAGCAGGAAAATTTGGACGTTGGCCACTGGACGGCCAATGGTTGGTGGATGGTCAGTTGGTTCGCAATCGGTAAATGTTGCGCAAACAGTGGCTTCGGTTGGGCCATAGGCATTGATAAATCTCCGACCTGGGCGGGCCCATTTTTGAACCAGTTCGGCTGTACAGGGTTCACCTGCCGTGATGAGGGTGCGTAGCGCCGGGTACTCTCCCTCTGGCAATGCGGCGGCGGCTGAGGGTGGTAAGGTGGCGACATTGATCTGGTGGTGTCTGAGGAAATGAGCCAGTTCTGCTCCCGGCATCAAGTCAACCCGAGTCCCAAGGTACAAAGTAGAGCCGCCCACCAGCGTCGCAAAAATCTCAAAGACTGAGGCGTCAAAACTCAAGGATGAAAATTGCACCACACGTGAACCAGGAGCAAAGCCCATGTCCTGGATTTGAGCCAGTGCCAGATTACACAACCCTTGATGTTCAAGCAGTGTGCCTTTGGGCGTGCCAGTTGATCCCGAGGTATAAATCACATAGGCCAGGTTGTGGGAAGTGGCCTGAACTGGAAAAGGCCGGTGTGAAATTGTGGGTAATGGCTGGTCGAGATACACCACCTGGCTGTCGTGCCGGGGAAGGCGGGATAACAGGACCGATTGGGTCACAAGCACCGGAACCTGGGAATCGGCAAGCATAAATGCCAGCCGTTCTTTGGGATACGACGGGTCAAGCGGAACAAATGCGCCTCCGGCCTTTAAAATACCAAGCATCCCGACCAGCATTTCGACTGATCGGTTCACACATAGACCAACCAGGGTTTCCGGTTTGACACCAATCAGTTGCAGGTAAAAGGCAAGCTGATTGGCTCGATAATTGAGTTCACGATAGGTAGCAGACTGGTCCTGAAAAACAATCGCCACTGCGTCTGGCGTTTGTCGAACCTGTTTCTCAAAGAGGTGATGAATACAGGTGTCGTCAGGAAAGGCTCTGGCGGTGGCGTTCCAGTCAACCAGGATTTGATGGCGTTGGGCTTCGGATAACGGAGACCACTCGCCAAGCGACTGGTCAGGTGCCTGAGCCAGGTTTTCAAGCAGCGCGGTCATTTGCCCCATCAGACCTGTGACAAAGGCTTGTGAGAAAACTGATTGGTCGTACACGGCCAGGAAATGGAGTTCATTTCCGGGTGCCGCCACAAATGTCAATGGATAGTTGGTATTGCCACGGGCTGTAACTTTTTCAAGTGAAATGGCGGTGAGGCGTTCCTGACCACTGGTCAGACTTTGTGGCGATGGGTAGTTTTCGAAAATAAACAGGGTGTCAAACAGGGCTGTTCCGCGAGGAATCTCGCTCCACCCTTGAATGTTGACCAGCGGTGTGGATTCAAATTGCCGCATTTCAGCTTGCTGAATCTGGAGTTCGGCCAGCCAGGTGGTCACCGGGATAGGTGCCGGAAGCGCCACCCGGAGTGGCAGGGTATTGATAAACAACCCCAGCATGGTATCGGATCCGGGAAGTTCAGCCGGACGACCTGACACAGTAACCCCAAACACCACATCGTCAGCGGTTGTGTGAACGCTCATCAGTTTGGCCCAGGCCCCGAGGATCAGCGTGTTGAGGGTAATTTGATGTTCTCGGGCCAGGGTTGCCAGTCGCTGGCTGGTGGGTTCATCCAGATTCAATTCACATCGTTCAGAACGGGGGGCAGTATCGGTTGCTGTCTGGAATGCACTCAGATACGTCGGCGCTGAAAATCCTTTGAGGTTTTGTCGCCAGAACGTTTCGGCCTGTTCGACGGATTGTTCTTTGAGCCAGCCAATGTAGTCTCGATATGGGCGCACGGCAGCCAGGGCGGGGGCGCGATCCTGCCGAATGGCTTCATAGGCGGTAAATACCTCGCGCAATACGATAGGAACTCCCCAGCCATCAAGCAGTAGATGATGATGACTCCAGATAAATTGGAATTCCAATCCGCCGCACTGGATCAGCGTCAGTGACATCAGCGGAGCCTGTGTGAGTTCAAATCCCTGGTGCCGTTGATGGGTAAGTAACTCGTTTAATTGAGCTTCCTGATCTGACTGGGTCAGATTCCGCCAGTCGAGAAACTCGAATGGGACTTCAACCTCTGATTGCACAACCTGCAATGGTTCGTCGAGACCCTCCCAGACAAAGGCGGTACGCAAAATCGAATGGCGTCCGACCAGAACTTGCCAGGCTCGTTCAAATGCGGCGACATCAAGTGGGCCTTTGAGGGTACAGGCCATTTGCTCGATATAGAGCCCCGCGCCGGGTGTCAGCAAGGAATGAAACAACATACCCTGCTGCAAAGGAGAAAGCGGATAGATATCTTCAATTTGAGTTGATGGAAGTTCTTCAAATGCCATTGCCGTTTCAATTCTGATTGTGAGATGAGGATGAGGTTTCGGAGCATAGTATGCTCACCGCCGTGACTGCAATGTATTACCGGGCTGGGTTCCGGGTTTCGGGTTCCGGGTTTCAGGTTAAACTATGGAAAGGACAAAAAGGACGAAAAGGACATAACTGCTACAGGATGGAGGTACGTTCAATCATTTCCCTTTCAAAAACCCCGAAGCGCGGAACCCGGAACTGACTTTTCCTCCACTCGCCGCATCAATTCAGTCACCCGTGATTTTTTTCTTGCACTTCAGGTTCAGGCATCAATACTGTGACGTGCGGCGGTTTGACGCCGCTTTGACGCCGAAAAACTGTGGAAATTCTTACGCGGCAAGCCGCCGCACTCAAACTTCTGAGGTAGGTATGAAAAAAGCGCCAGGATTGGGATTCTTTATAGTTAGATTCCTTGCCTTCACTGTGGGATTGGGGTTGTCCTTTCCAATTCTCACTGGTCAGACGGCTGGGCTGAACGCCACGGGTGGGATGATCGCCCGGCAGGGAACGCCCGTTCTGTCGTCAATTTCCCCCGCCCAAACTTCAAAAGGAACGGTTCCAAGTAAAATCAAAATCAAGGGCTCAGGGTTTGTTTCCGGCTCGGTGGTAAAATTTAATTCAACTCAGATTACGGCGGCTAAATTCAAAGACGCTTCGAAGATCGTCATAAAAGGTGCCCCAACTGAGCTTTTCCAATCAGATACAACTTATAAAGTAACTGTGACGAACCCGGATGGGAAGGTCTCAAACAGCATTGATTTTGTCGTTGGCGCCGGATCATCAACTGCAACTGCAACTGAAATTGAAATCGTGGACCCGGAAACGCTGGTCGTCAACACTCCCAATGACCTCACCGCCAACACGATTTCGTTGACAGTAAAGGTGCTTGATCAGAATGGAAGCCCGATTCCGAACCCGCCGATTACGTACCGAAGTTTAAACCCAGAGATTGCTTCAATTAGCCCAACCGGGGTGATTACCGGCATTGCTGAAGGGGCAGCCACCATTGAGCTGACTTCAGGGAATGTCGTCAAGCAAGTCTCCTGTGCTGTCAATCAGGTCACGACCACTGTTTCGGGGATTTTTGGAGAAGCTGATTTGGAAATTCAAGGCAGCACCCGGCGAAATTTTGCCTCTGATTTCCAAAAGCACACGATCAGAGCTGGCCAGACGGGGCAGGCTCTCTCAGGTTTTGTTGGAAAGGCCGATAATCCAGGAAATAACGATGGCGATGCCGCAGGGGTACTGTTGAATGGCCCGCTTGGGCTGGCCGTTGGTCAGGCGCTGTATCTGGCCGATGTGAACAATCAGGCCATCCGACGATTGGATCCCCAGACTGGTAAGACCCAAACTCTGATTACCCTGGCCGACGTGACGCGAACGGCTGGGGTAACAAACTGGGGGCCACGCGATATTTCCGTTGATTCCAATGAAGATCTCTACATTACCGATGCCGTCAATCACGTTATCTGGCAGGCAGACATCAATAACACTCCGGTTAAGCTCAAAGTCCTGGCTGGAACGCCTGGTCAACCCGGTTCAAAAGATGGCACCGGCACCGCGGCCCAGTTTACAACGCCACAACGTATTGATCTTGAAGGCAATGTGTTGAGTGTGACCGAAGACAGCAGCCTGGTCCGGCAAATTGCGTTACCGGGTGGCGAAGTCAAATCAATTTCCTCAACTTCAGGGCGAAATGACCGACCATCACGATCCAACCGTCAGTTTCTCCAACGGCCAAAGGCAATTGCCTCTGATTCAGCCGGAAATTTATACGTCGTTGATGACCGAAGGGTCCGGGTGCTCAGCATCACCAGGGACCGGGTGAGTATCGGTGATTTAGCTCCGCCAGGCACTTTTCGCAACCCGGTGGCTGTGGCCGTTTTGGAAGATGGTGTTTTTGTCCTCGACGCCGAACTGGGTTCAATTGTGCGGGTGAAAATAGGCGTTCCCAGCATTACCAGCATTTCGCCAAACCCGGTTCAATCCGGGCAGGTAACCGAGTTAATTGTCAAAGGAACTAATTTGAGTGAACCCACTTTTATTACAATTGGACGGAACCCATTTGTACTGGCCAGGGTGGTAAGTGCAACCGAATTGCGCGTTACGGTGCCTCCGATTCCTTATGGCGGTGAATTCCCTCTCATTATTCATACTCGGGGTGGTGAAGCGATTGCTACCCTGAAGGTGATCGGTGATCCGCCACCCGCGACCGTTGATCTTTCGTCGTTTCCTGCCAGCCGAACAATCAATGCGGGTCAATCTGCCTTTTACACCATCGGTCTGAGAACCAGCGACGACGTTGGCCCTGTAACCCTTACCGTTGACGGGTTACCTGCTGGCGCGGATGCCCAAATTGCTCCGAATCCAACTTCAATGAATGAAAGCCTGATGCGGGTTACCACTTCAAGTCGAATTGTGCCAGGAACATACGTTTTGACGATTACCGGAAAGGGTGCCAACGCCGGAAGTGGTTCGACCACGGTGGCACTCAATATTGAAACCGTCACCACCCAATCAGTAACCCTGACCGCCAATCCAACCTCGCAGACTGTGGTCAGAGGTGTCGCCGCCGTGTATCGGATTGCGATCAATCGGATCAATTTCCCAGATTCAGTTGAGTTAAAAGCGGCCCTGGTGAATGGAACTGTGACGGGGTTGAATTTGCAATTGGCGCCACAACAGACCACTTTAGATTCTGCGATCTTAACTGCTGTGGCCGTGCCCGGTGTTCCATCTGGAACGTACACGATTCGAATTACTGGAACGGCATCTGGAATAACCATCCAGCCGATTGACGTGACTCTGGTTGTGAATTGAAGCAAAAGCGAGTAGCCAGCTCAAAACCTTGTTTGAGATAGTGGTTGAACACCTCAAATTCTGATTTTGGGGAACTGTAACTAGCTCTGAAAGTTTTTGGATGGGCTACTCGCTACTTGCTA
>DAOQNB010000110.1:0-10354 GCA_035335845.1 Acidobacteriota bacterium
TTTTTACCGGGTAGTAGGGAAAATATACCAGTTTTGTTCGCTGGTCGGCTGACTGATCTGCCGCAGGTCTCGACCTGGCGCGCTTGATCCAAAAATCCAACTGGCATAGGGATTGCCCTTTATAGTCTGCTGTCTGCTTTGTGTGTGTTCGATGGCAGCAGAAGGGAGGCATCCCATGAACACCCGTGGACATAAACTCCTGTTTTTCCTGATCTTTCTGTTAATCCTTGTTACCCTCTTCTTTTCGTTTCCAATTCCAATTGTAATTACTTCAACCCAGGAACAGGAAAAGGTGGCGCCGGTAACGGCGTCACCGTTCTCTGAAACCCAGGAGCGGTGCCTGCTCTCTGAACGAGACCGGTTTGAACCGCTGGCTCCTGTTTTAGCTCAACCCTGGGTTTCCCAACCCTCGCTGCCGGAACCTCTCATCGGGGAGGTGGAGCTCAAAACCGAGGCCGTCACCCCAGATTCAGGTCTGATCAAAGATAACCTGCTGGTGGTCAATCGGTTCACGCCCTCCAGCTATCCGGCAATGCTCCAACGGGTGCGAATTCGGTTTGATCAATTTCAAGGATTTCCATCGCCGGTTGGACAGACAGTTCGACTGGTGGCCTTTTTGGATCCCAATGGCCTGGGCAAACCGCCGGGGTCACCAGCATTCATCACTCAAGAATTGATTACAATTCCTGCCGTTGGCGAATTCTCCGAATTTGGACTCAACCCGGTGACCATCCTTTCAGGTGACCTCTATGTAGGTTATCAGGTGTCGGATCCTGCCCAGGGCGCTGGATTTTCAACCGTTATGGATGGTCCTCAGTCTGATCGGGCGTTTTATTCGACTTCAAACGGCGAAGGATTCGCCGGGCCGTTCCAATTTTCCAGCGGCCAGCACGCCAATGTGTGCATTCGGGCGGTTGTTTCCGGGATGCAATCCACTGATGAAGAACTCAAAACCGATGACGGAACACTCGACGGACGCGGCGTGATTGATAACGGTTTGTTGATCGTCAACCGATTGACGCCGAGTAGCTATCCGGCCACGCTCAAGACAATTCGGATTTACTTTGCGTCGTTTCAAGGATACGCCAGCCCGGTTGGCCAAAGCATCCGGCTGGTGGCCTTCACGGATCCATCCGGGAGTGGTCAGCCGCCATCAAATCCGACGCTTGCCGTCAATCAGTCGGTGACTATTCCACGCATTGGGTCATTTGTTGACTTTGCCGTGAGTGGGCCGACGATTTCCGCAGGTGATTTTTATGTCGGCTATCAGGCGCCCAATCCGCACAATGGGGTTGGCTTCCCGGTTGATACCAATGGAGTTGCCCAGCGGCGTGGGTTCTTTTCAATTGACAACGGAGCAACCTACCTGGGGCCAATCCAGTTTACTGACGGAACACAAATGAATGTCATGATTCGTGCTGTCGTCAGTAAACAAACCGGTCCGAGCGGTGACTTTTCACTTGCGGCCAATCCGACTTCGCAAACCATTGCTCCTGGCAGCAGCGGTGTCTTTTCGGTCATGACGACCCCAATCAATGGGTTTGCCCAAAATATTTCCTTGACGACTTCGGTTAGTCCTGCGGACAGCACGGTTCAGGCCCGACTGGCGACCAGCACCGTCTCGCCCGGTGGCGGCACGACATTGACGTTTAGCACCAGCACCGGAACACCGCAACGCAGCTACACGGTAACGATTACCGGGACGTCGAGCGGCTTGACCCACAGCACCAGTGTCACGGCAGTGGTGATCACCGGGGGGACATCCACGATGACTCTCGAAGCCACCGACAATATTGCGGCTGAGATTGGAGGCAATTCCGGCACGGTAACTGTTACCCGAACCGGCACCAGCACAACAGCCTTGACGATCAACTATCAGGTGAGCGGGACGGCTTCGGCGGGGCGTGACTATATGGCGCTTTCCGGAGGCGTGTTGATGCAGGCCGGAGCCGCCAAAGCCACAATTTCGATCATTCCACTTGATGACAGCGAAACCGAATCCACCGAAACCGTCATCATCACCCTCACCCCAGGGAGCGGCTATCAGATTGGAACACCGTCAACCGCCACGGTTTCAATTTTGGACAACGAATCGCTTCCAACCTTGAAATTTGCTTCGTCCACGCTGACGGTTTCAGAGCTTTCGATGGCAAATTGTGTGATTACCGCCACCGGGAATATTGACTGGGCGATGGCGGTCAAATATCGGTTTGCCGGTTCGGCGGTGATGGGCAACGACTATCTTGAACTCCCTGAAACGATGCCGGTTGCAAAAGGTCAGACCCAGATCAGTATTCCGCTGACACTGATGCCTGATTCAGAAAATGAAGGCGATGAAACGATCCTGGTTGAAATAGTGCCAGATAGCACGTATCAGGTCGGTTCACCGGCAACGATGACCATTACCGTTAAAGATTGCACCGAACCCAATGGCGCGATGGTGGATGCCGATCAGGGCGCCGTTGTGTCAGGCGAAGATGGCGCGATGGCGATTTTTGCGCCGGCGCCAGGCGATGAATCCTTCACCGCGACCTGGGCCAAAACGAAGAAGACACCGAAGAAACTCAAAGTCAAAAATGACTTTGCGCCGATTTCCGGGGTTTACAAACTGACGCTGGCCGGAAAAATCCTGCGTGACAAAGCAGTGGTGGTTGGATTTCCAATTGCTCCGGCGCTGCTGCCGACCAATCCGGCGGAGCGAGTGTTTCGGCTCGAATACCAGATTGACGGCACCAAAGACTGGATGCCCGAAGGCATGCTCGTCAGTTTTGACCCGGTGACCAGTTCGGCGTATTTTGCGACGACGATTCCGTCCAGTTTCTCAGCTCAGGCTGCAACCCTCTCCGAAGGGTTTGAACCGCTCCAGTCAACCACGCTCGTGCGAACCTATCGCATTCAACTTTCGGCACTTGATACCACAGTAACCGGAAAAGACCCGAATGAACGGTTTTACATTGTCTATTACCCATCGGCTTTTGGGTATGACGAAAGCGTTCCAGGTTCCTCAGTCTGGCGTGGATGCACCGGAGGCGGTGGTCCGGAGCCGTTTGTCGTGGACCTGATGAACTACCTCAATCAGGCCTATGACAAATTCCTGACCTTGCCCGGAACGCCGTTTACCGCGCTTTCGCTCCCACAATATGCCTATGTTTCCAAACTGAAAGACGCGGCGGGGGAAAGCGCAATTGGTGGGCCACTCTCGCTGTCAAACAAGCTGGAGAATTGTGACTATATGAAAGGCGTTGCCGGGCACGAACTGGCGCACGTCTTTCAAGGTCAATACTTTACCACTGGAAAACTCGGCTATGTTTCCGCCTGGTTGGGTTCAGAAATCTGGTTTATCGAAGCCTCAGCCAACTACATGGCAATGCAAACGGGCATGTCTGATGCCCAGAAAAAAGCCTTTCTGACCAAAGACGGGATGAAAAACTACCTGGTTGCGTCACTCGATGGCAATGACGAGGAAAGCTACTATGCGGCGGCGCATTTTCTGGAATGGCTTTCCAACAATTATGGCAGTGATTTTGTGGCGAAACTGCTCACTCGTGAAAAAAACATGGGTGGTTTCCCGATGACGATCCATCTGGCGAGCGAACTGGCTGACCGTGGGATCAAAGACGGACTGACACAGGTGTTTGGGGATTATGGGGTTTACCTCTTGACTCATCCGGAGGATATGGATGGGCTGGTTCAAAGTATCAAAAGCCGGTTGAGTGGCTATCCGTATGACCCTGGTTTTGCCGATCAAATTACCTGCAACGGGCCATTTCTCAGTGACACCTATCACTATGTTGAGCTAACAGGGAAAGTGAACTCACTGGCGATGGTGAATATGATCCTGTCGAGCAAGAATTCAGGCGACGGGTTGTTTGTTATGGACGGGACATCAACCGCCACCAGCAATACTTTGAAATCAACGACCTTTGATTTCATTGGCTCGTCAAATACCAGTTATCAGGGCAAGACCCCGATTGACAAAGACAAAAACTACTTCTCAGGTGGAAAGCCCATCACCATCAAGCATTTCGGCTCGGGTCAACCCACCAGTTCGATTGAGCAAATGCTGGTCAATGCCAATTTTACGGCCAGCGCTGACATAGACATTCGGTACTATGTGTTGCAGCCGCCGACCGTGAAAACCGTGGCCGCTGGCAGCATCACCTGGGAATTTGAAGGAGTTGGCACCGGGCGTGGGTTGATTCCGCCTGAACAGATTGCCGGTTTTCACATCTATGACGACAAGGGGCAGCAGATCAATTCACAGATGGTGAAACTGCCGGCCTCGGGCACTCAACAGACCTACAGTGACTCGAAAATCGCAGCGGGTGGAAAATACACGGTGTGTATTGTTGACCGACATCTCAACAAATGGCCGGAAGTCAAAGAAGAAGACACGCTGGTGGTCTATAACCTGAAGCCATTCTCAAAGAGCGATAATTCACTCTATGGCTACCCGGCAAGCTTCAGTTGTAACGGCAATCAGTTGGCTGGCTTTGGGTTACGGATTTACAAAGATGGTCTGATTTGGGAAGGCTGGGGCCCGCAGGTGGCGCAAAACGTAGATGCGAGCGTCGCCAAATCGGCTTCGACCGTGGAATTGATTCGTACCACCACGCTGGCTTCGATGCCGGGTGAAGAAATTGACGACGGAAAGTGGAAAATCACCGAATTTCACCCCAACGGCAAGGTTGCGCGAACGATAGATATTACCTTTAAGGGCTATTCGCTCTATGTGACTGAAACCGGAAGCACGGCTGATTACAAATTCGTCGCCGATTCAGACGACGGAGAGTTTTCAATTGATGTCAGCAATTTTGGCGCGTACCTCAAGTCCTACGGGGTATTTCTGAAATTCCACGGGCACGTGGAACTCTTTGACGACAAAGGCAATTACCTGAGTTCCAACGATGATGATATCCGCACCTATGAAACACTGGTGCTCAATCTGTCACGCCGCCAGCAGTGAGTGGATGACCAGGTGACCAGGTGGCAGGGTGACAAAATGACAAATGTCACTTTTCATCCTGCCATGTTGTCATTTGGTCACCTGGTCACCCTGTCACTTTGTCATTTATTGCTGAAGGATGGACAGCGCTTTCTCAAGCTGTTCATCGCGGCGTTCGGAAATTCCCTTGACTGTTCTCGATAAGGGGATCGTCGGCAACACCCCAACGCCGTGATGAGGTGTATTGTCGTGTTTTGTGACTCGCATGCCAGTCCAGACCAATCGAAAATTACGTGGAAAGTCTTTGATCACAATGTTTCCATTGGTTCCAGCCGTTGGTTCTCCGACCAGCTCGCCGAGTTTGTAGGCTTCGATGATCGCCAAAAACGATTCAGCGTAACTAATGGCCCGTCCATCAATCAAAAAGACACATTTTGCGGTCAAGTGGGGTGATTTGGGGTTGAGTAACCACCGCCCCCTGGTGTCGAAATCAGTCATTGAAACGTGGTCGGGAGTTGAAACAATTGGCACTGCAAAAATCGCTGACTGTACATCCTGGGTAATGAGATGTTGGATCACAATCGGGTTTACCGACGGATACCCGCGACCGTCAAAAATAATCCCTTTGGCTGATTCCAGTTTTGGGAGAATCGCTTTAAAGTCATCATCATTGCAACGCTCCAGGTCGAAATACCAGATACCGGGGCTCAATTCTTGATACTTTTCTGGGCGAGGCTCCGCGTAATAGAGAAATTCACTTGAGAATTCAATTTTGACGGTTTTCAGATCACCCTCGACCGAGCGAAGTTTGAGGGTAGCAGTGTCGCCGGCGTCACCAAACCGCAAGACATCCACAGACCGAAAGCGTTTCCATTGCGGTGTCGCACCAGAAATATACTTTTCCAGCTTTTCAATCACTTTCGCGGTTGGTTTGCCGTTGACTTCGACGACAACATCACCTGGTTTCAGGTTGGGAATATCAGATACAGCCAGCGAGGTGACCACCAGTTGATTTTCAGCCCACGTCCATGAAAGTGGGATCGCACCGGTTGGATAAACGGCATCAACGGCATTGCCATGACCATCGTTGAGTTGGGCTATCAACCACTGTAAAGTCTTTTCAAAGACAGCTTCATTTTTATCATTCGCCGCCAGATTGAGGGCTTTAGGAAGGACTTCCATCCAGTTCACATTGGCAATGTCAAAATACGGATAAAAGTGTTGCAGGATATTCCAGGCAAGTGCGACATCCGCCAGCCGGGTTGCCCGGTCATTCCCGGTAAACTTTTCAATCGTTGGAAATTCTGTCCGTTTTTCGACGTGCGGGAAGGTGCCGTCCCGATCTCTGAAGAGATTGGATGGGATTCGACATTGAATTCCTCCACCCAGGTTGGCTTCAAATGGTTTGGCCGGGTCTCCATATCCGTCTGGAATGGTATTGTTTCGATAGGGTTGTGAACGGCGCTGGTTTGAGTAGGCTGAGCGAGGTTCACTCCCTTGGAAACCTCGATGAAACCACCGTATCACTGAAATTGAACCAGTTGTTCCAGTTGGAGGAAATAAGGCTGGATGGAGTGCCGGCGGTTTTTTCTCTGCAAAAACCTGAACGGTCGGTGCAATTGGTGAGAACAAATCATTGAGCGCACGGATCAATTCCGCGTCAGTCGCCACCTTTTCAATATCACGAATTCCGTGAACGGCAAACTTGACCCAATCAACTTCTGCTGCCTGATCGCTCGGGTGAAAGTGGCGCACATACCCAAGCATTCGGGTAAAGGCCATCACATTTCTTCGACCTTGTTCCGTTAAAGGACGGGCTGGTTCTTTCAAGGAGATAATGTCACCCACCACTTCCAGCGAGGCATCATCCATCCAGACCTGAGCGTCACCGATGGACAGAATTCCGAAATTGAGGGTTTCAGCGTCGTCGTCAACCTCCGCAATCACCTCGATATATTGCCAGTCCTGATCCTGATACACCGCATCATCCAAAGTCGTGTCAAAAAAGCCGACAACGCTGTGTGGCCGATCAACCCGAATCCAAAGCCGGCCTTCAGATTCATTACTCTCTGTCTTCACCCTCAGTGCCGCCCGAAAGCGAACCTGCTTATTCCGGTATTTGGTCGCGTCCACCGTTTGCATCAGGTTTCCAAATTCATATGACTGGGGTGTAACTCCGGGTTTGGGAAAAAGATAGGCAGCCTGATTGCCCTGCTTCACCCGATCATTGACCAGTTTGGCGTCATACGGATACTGGGCCGGGACGCGCCGCCAGCCAGCCGGGAGTTGCCCCAGTGTGCCGTCTTCAAATCCGAGGTTTTGAGGTTTTTTTTCAGTTGTTTGGCGCAAGGTACGGAGTTCTTGATCCTGTGCCAGTACCGTTGGACACAAACTCAGTATTATCAACACCAAAAGACCCGGTACACTGAAGCGATAATTGCACATACCAACCCACCTTTCTCAAATCAAGCAGCGTGATTTTTCTTTTTAACACCAGAAGTGAGGAAAACTGAAAATCCATTACATTGAGGCTGAAAATTTTCTTAGCGAACCCTGTGTGGCTGGTTCCTCACAGATGTCAAAAAACTTATTTGATCAGGACGCGCGACAACTTTTTCAAACATACCACAGTACAAGAAAACAGGGATAAAGTGACAGGTGACCAGGTGATAGAGTGACCGAGGGCAATAGAAAAAGGCGTGGCTCGGTTGAGCCACGCCCTGTTTGAAAACCCGGAAGCGCGGAACCCTATTTCTTATGGTAATTTGGATATGCCGGGCGGCGGTATTCTTTCGGTGGGTTCTTTTTCAGTTCGGCCAGAAGCCATTCGACCGCTTTTTCAAGTTGCAGGTCACGGCCCTGGCGCCAGAGTTTGGGATCCAGTTCGATTTCAACATCCGGGGCGACGCCGTGGTTTTCGACTTCCCACTGGCCTTCCGGCGTGTAGAAAGCAAAGTGCGGTGCCGTGACCGACCCGCCATCCATCAGGACCGGATAGCCGCCAATGCCAACCAATCCGCCCCAGGTGCGTTTGCCCATGAGTGGTCCAATTTTGAGGCGATGGAACATCCACGGCAAATAGTCGCCACCCGAACCAGAATACTCATTGGTCAGCATCACTTTCGGGCCTTCCATCGTGCCAAACGGCTGACGAAAATCTTTGGCATCACGGGATGTCCAGAGGCTCATCAACGGTTTGCGCAAATAGTCCACGATGTAATCAGCGGCGTGTCCGCCACGGTTGTACCGGTCATCAATCACCGCGCCATCTTTTTCAAGCTGTGAGAAGAAGTACCGGTTGAAATAGGTATATCCACCCTGAGCCGTGTCAGGTAAATACACATAGGCCAGCTTCCCACCGCTTAATTGATCAACTTTGCGGCGATTGTCTTCCACCCAGGCCAGATTGCGAAGACCATCTTCACTGTCTACGGGAACCACGGTCACTTCACGGGCACCAGTTCCGTCAGGATTTGGTCCAACTTTGATCACAACTTGCTTGCCTGCGGTGCTTTCAAAGAAACCGTAGACATTGTCTTTGGCCGTTAATTCACGACCGTTGACCGCCAGCAGATATTCGCCAGCCACAACATTGACGCCAGGCTGGGTCAAGGGTGCCTTCAATTGTGGATTCCAGTTTTCACCGTCAAACACCCGGGCAAACCGGTAGCGGCCATTTTCAATGGTGTAATCAGCCCCAAGCAACCCACCTGGAACACGTTTTGGATCCGGTGTATCACCACCACTGACATACAAATGCCCGACGGTCAATTCACCGAGCATTTCCTGGAACAGATAATTCAAATCAGCCCGGTGGACGAGGCCGTTGACGTAAGGTTGATATTTTTTCTCGGTTGCTTTGATATCAAGCCCATGGTAGTTGGGGTCATAGAAGAAATCGCGTTCAATGCGCCATGTTTCACGGTACATCTGATTCCATTCAGCCCGTGGGTCAACATAAACGGTCAGATCCTCGGTTTTGAGTTTACCTTCGCCGGGTTTAATCGGCTGGTCAATTGCGGCGATAAACCAGGCCGGCCCCTGGCCATAGAGCAATTTTTCGCCATTGGCAGAGAGCGTCCAGCCAGTGACACCATCGAGCACCTTGTCAAGTTTGCGTTTTTGCATATCAAACTTGTGCAGGGTGATCCCTGGTGATTGCACATCCGTCGAAAACTCGGCCAGATACACCAGATTGTCTTTACCAGTAAATAAGTCAATGAAGTTTCGGGCTGGAATTGGCAGCGCTAAAATGCGCTGGTTGATTTTCTCAACATCAATCGTGACCTTGGGTGGTTCTTTTTTCTCGTCAGGCTTGCCGGTTCCCTTGTCGGCTTCACCTGGCTTTTTCTCGCCATCCTTGGCGGCACCTTCTGGCTTTTCTTCATCACTTTCAGGTGCGAGCGGTGAAGCCTCATCTTTTTTCAGAACACACACATACACGCTGCTGGTCGGCTGATGTGGGTAGCTTGACATGTCAAACCCAAACATCTGCGGGCCGCTGTTGGTGCTGGCCGTGAAATAGAGATATTTCCCGTTTCGATCAAACGCTGGTGAGGCCGCATTGCTCATGCCGTCGGTGATCTGGGTAAGTTTGCCGTCAGCCAGTGAATACACAAACACTGCGTTATAGACCGACTTCAGCGGCTTGGCGTAGGTCAGCCACTGACTGTCAGGTGACCATTTGTAGTTGGTCACCAGCCCTCGCTCAAAATTGTCAATTTTGACGGGCGTTCCTTTTTCGACTTCGACATACCAGAAATTGAGCCGCTTGTCGCAAAAGGCAATTTTCTTGCTATCTGGAGACCAGACCGGAGTATAAAAAAACGACGACGGGGTGCCGAGATTGATTTTCTTGACTTCGCCCATCCCGGTCTGGGTACGCAGATGGAGGGCATATTCGCCGGATTCATCTGAAAAATAGGCAATCCATTTGCCGTCGGGCGACCAGGATGGATCACGTTCGGCAACACCAGTCGTGTTCGTCAGGTTGCGAACATCGCCCTTTTCACCCGGAATGGTCAGGATTTCACCACGAGCTTCAACAACTGCCCGGGCACCGGTTGGAGAAATGCCCAGATTGAGAATGCTATTAGCGACTTTTTCAAATTTCGGACGAACTGCCAGAAAGTCCCCGGCAATTGTCACGTTCATCGGGC
Organism: Acidobacteriota bacterium; assembly: GCA_035335845.1. GTDB lineage: Bacteria > Acidobacteriota > Blastocatellia > Chloracidobacteriales > Chloracidobacteriaceae > JACQXX01. The sequence goes on from DAOQNB010000110.1 coordinate 10,105, forward strand.
GGGTTTTACCCGTTTGAAGGTCAAAATAATGGAGCGATCCAAATTGTTCATACACAATCACATCCGGGCCGGCAGAAGCTGCTTTGAAATCCAGCCCCGAATTTTGGATTTCCTGAGTGACTTTCTTTGTCTTGAGGTCATAGCTAAACAAAGTCACCGGGCCGTTGCGATCAGAAAGGAAGTAAATCTTGTCGCCAATCCACATCGGGTTGAAATCATTTGAGTTTTCACGCGGGAGTTTGACAACGCT
>DAOQNB010000111.1:0-10320 GCA_035335845.1 Acidobacteriota bacterium
CAATTCTTCATTCTCAATTCTTCATTCTTCATTCTTCATTCTTCATTCTTCATTCCTAAGGAGTTATTCATACTCATAAAGCATATCTTCAAGCTTTTCGAGTGCTTTGCGAGCCTGCGGTTCCTTGCCCTCAGCGTGGGCTTTTTCCAGCTTGTGGCGCATGGTGCGGATTTTTTCAGCCGCTTTCTTTTTCCCATCCGTCTCAAGCTGGGTTTCCATCCGCGTAGCATCATTCAAGGCGTCTTTGATGGTGCGCTCCAGTTCAGGTTCAAAGTGCGTGGTTTGTTCGGGTTCAGAGGCTGCCCGCTGGGTGGCAAGCGTGTTGAGGACCATTGATTCCTTGCGTTTCCCATGCCGGTCAAAGGCTGAGACTTCAAGGATTCCATCCAGGTTATAGCTAAACTGGACAATAATTTCGCGGGGACGTTCAGGGTCTTCCGAAGGCGGAATGTCGGTAAATTGAAAGCTTCCGAGTGATGTGTTTTCCGCACAGAGCATTTTCTCACCCTGAAAAACCTTCACTTCAACCGTGTCCTGGGCAGGAGTAATCGTGAAAAACCGCTCAGATTTGGTCGTGGGAATCGTGGTATTGCGGTGAATCAACGGTGCAAACCGACCTGGTACCATGTTGGTCATAAAGAGTTCGGCGACTTCGATGCCCAGACTGTGCGGAGCAACGTCAATCAACATGGCGGCAATTGGGTCGCCTTTGATAATTCCGGCCTGAACGGCAGCCCCAAGGGCAACGGCTTCGTCCGGATTGACTTCCATCGACGGTTCCAGGCCCAGGTGTTCTTCCAACAGTTCACGCACCAGCGGAATCCGCGATGAACCACCCACCAGCAAGACTCGCTTGAGTTGCTCGGCTTTGAGTTCGGCATCGGTCAGCGCCTTGTCAATCAAATCGCAGGTCGAATCAAGCTGGTCAGCAATCAGATCTTCAAATTCATCGCGATTGACTTCGAGGTTGAGGTGGGCGATGTTGCCATCATAGCGGGCCAGAAATTCTTCAGTTGCCTGGGCATAGGGGGCATTAGACAGGGCGACTTTGGCCCGTTCGGCAGCCCGACTCAGCCGTGCCATGGCTTTCCGATCTGCTTTAAAGTCATAGCGGTGGTCATTGGCAAGGTACAGCAGCAGGTGTTCGAGCAATTTTTCGTCGAAATCATCGCCACCGAGATTGACATTGCCATTGCTGGCACGAACTTCGAGGATTTCGCCCTGTTGTTCAATCACCGACACATCAAACGTACCGCCACCCAAATCATAGACCAGCAGGTACTGGTCTTCCTGACGGTCAATGCCATAGGCAAGCGCGGCGGCGGTCGGTTCGTTGATGATGCGAATGACATTGAGGCCCGCCAGCTCACCAGCGCGTTTGGTAGCCTGGCGTTGCAGGTCGTTAAAGTAGGCCGGAACTGTAATCACCGCTTCGGTGACCGGTTCACCGAGCAGTTCTTCAGCCATTTTCTTGAGATAGGTCAAAATAAACGCTGAAATTTCTTCCGGCAGGTACGATTTGTCCCCGAGTTGAACTTTTTCGGTTGAACCCATTTTGCGCTTGATTGAGCGAATGGTTCGTTCTGGTGCGAGGACATACTGATTGAGCGCTGCCTGTCCAACCATGATTTCTCCGTCGTCAGAAAGACCGACCACGGACGGAATCAGGCGTTCGCCGTTGCGCTCCAAAATGCGCGGAACGCCGTTTTCCAAAATGGCCACCAGTGAATTGGTGGTGCCAAGATCAATACCAACTGTTTTACTCATAGCGAGTTACAATTACCTCTGCGAAGCGAAGAATTTTCCCGTCCAGGGTGTACCCTCGCACTTCTTCATCAATGATGGTTCCAACCGGAACATCAGTTCGGATTTCGACCGACACGGCTTTGTGTCGGTCAGGTGTAAAGCGATTTCCAACTGAATCAATTGGTACAACACCGACGGCGGCTAAAACCGTCAGAAAACGGCGGATGATCAGGTTCTGGCCTTCAAGCCATTGATGGAATGAATTGATGGTGTCGGTGACATCCCAGCGGAATGTGCGGGCCAGTGAAAACCAGGCAAGCACCTCAGGCGGAAGGGAATGGGAAAGTGTCTCAAAATTCACGGCCACTTCTTCAGCTAAAGTCTGGTTTTCATCCAGAGCGGTTTCAAGCTGTTCAACAATTTCTTTGGCCGAAGTCAGGCTGAGTTCAAGGCCATCAACCACACCGAGCAACTCTTTGCACAGCGAAGCTTTGGTTTCAAAAATGGCTTGTGCTATCGCACCGGAATCATTTGAACTGGCAGCTTTGGTCGCGTCACGGTTGATTCGGCGCAATTCTTTGAGGGCATCTTCAAAAAGTTCCTGATTGCGGTCAACCGCCCGGTTGACTTTAAACACTTCGCGGCCAACCCGGCGTAACTCCTGGGCCAGATTGGCAATCAGGTCTTCGAGGGTTTCCTCTGCCTCTTCGTCCTCAAGTTCGTCGTCGGAATGGTCAAGATCTTGGTCAAGATCCGAAGCAGACATAAGCAGACTCTTTCAGGTGGATGTAGCTTGAAATTCGGGAAGTCAATTGAAACGCGCCACCTTATCATTTTCTTTCGAGGTTGTATAGGCTGAGGTCGGATAGCGGAGTGGTAGTGGTCCTGTATCGCGCTTTTGGTCATTGGCCAATGCGTTTGAGTTGCGAATTGCTGTTCAAGATCGCCTGGTCACAGACCACAAAGCCGACAATCTGGCTGTTGGAATTCAAAATGACGGTCCCGGATGGCGCGGTGAGATTCCCATAAAACTCTGACTGGCTGTTGAGCCGGGCACCTCCATTTTTCATATTGACCGATAGATTCGAGGGGTTCTGGGAATCGCCCATTTTTGCCTTACTGTTTAAGAGAATTCCATTTTTGAGATTGAGGGTTACCTTTCCACGGATGTGGACGGTAGTCCTGCTATTTAATTCGAGTGATTGCAGGTTATAGGTTGTTTCCTGATTTTCTCTCCCGAAGATGAAGCCGGATTTCCCGTGGGCAACCAGGTTTCCATACGTGCCTTCCGGTACTTCCAGCATCAGGTTGTACCATCGAGTCAGAGTTAAATTTCTGATGGTCTGGAAATTTCCTGGATCTTGACCCTTGAGTAAAAAAACATCGCGAATGCCCTGTCCCTCGGAAACGGATGGGACGGCTGGCATCGTGATTGGATCGGTATGGGTGATGATAGTTCCAACCATGGAATTGCCGTTGAGCCTGATCGTGTAACTGGATGGCTCCGGATTCCCCTTGCCAGGTAAAACGGTTTTATATGAAGCATTTGAAGCCGTTTGAATTTCCGGGTTTCCCGGAACATAGAGGTCACCGGTGACAGTGGCTGTTCCATTGACCTGAAACGATTCACCGCTGAGAATTCTGATTGAGCCGTCAACCCGCCCTCGATTGAGCTTCGGTGGCTTTCGGGTGACCAGCACTTCTGGCTCTGATTGAAAACGTGGGGTGGGTCCTGTCGGCCCCTTTGGGTTCTCTGCCGTTGCAGGTTGGAGAGAGCCCACAAGCAATAATGACGATACAAAAATGACTGAGATGAAGAACTGACCCAGAGTCCTCATTGTGAAAGCTCCTTGATACTGGGTGGCGGTTGTCCGATTGCTTCTTCGTTTTGCGGAGGTAATACAGCACGACCGAATTTCAAAAACAAAGCTGGAATGACCACCATATTGAGAAACGTAGACGTTACAATTCCACCCAAAATCACGACGGCCATTGGCTGCTGGATTTCCTTTCCGGGCTCGCCTTTGCCAAGCGCCAGCGGAATCAGCCCGATGCCCGTGACCAGGGCGGTCATCAAAATCGGACTCAACCGCTCCATTGAACCTTGAACAATCGCCTCCCGAAAGCTGAATGTTTCTTCCTGGATCAAATGCAGATAGTGCGTGATGAGCATAATCCCGTTGCGGGTGGCGATGCCAAACAAGGTGATGAATCCAACCAGTGACGCGACCGAAAGCGTTCCTCCCGACATAAAAACCATGACAATGCCTCCGATAAGCGCCAGCGGAAGGTTGGCCATTACCAGGAGTGCTGAACGAACTGATTTCAACGCAATATAAAGCAACAAAAAGATGCCGCCGATGGAAACCACCGACAGGATCAGGATTTGGCGTGAAGCTTTTTCCTGTGACTCAAACTGCCCGCCGTATTGCACGAAATAGCCCTGAGGGAGCGCCACCTGGCGGGCAATGGCGGTTTTGACATCGGCGATGACACTGCCTAAGTCGCGGTCGGCAACATTGGCCTGAACGATGATTCGGCGCTGGACATTCTCCCGATTGATGGTGTTTGGTCCCTGGTCGGTTCGAATTTCAGCTACCTGACTCAGGGGAACCTTGGCGCCAACCGGAGTATCAATCAGTGTCTTGCCGATGCTTTCGACCGACTGGCGGGCGGAATCTTCAAGGCGGATCAGTACGTCATAGGTTCGCTGTTCTTCCAGGACCTGGGCGGCAATATGGCCGTTAAACGCCGTGTCCACGGTTTCGGCTAAATCTTCGGCTCGTAGTCCGACTGCTGCTGCTGCCGGGCGATTGAGATTGACTTGAACTTGCGGCACACCAACCTGGGGTTCCACGATCAGGTCAACGATTCCAGTCACCGTTTCCATCGCCGCCCGGACTTCCTCAGCTTTGGAGCGCAAGGTCGCCAGATCCGGACCGAAAACCTTGATGGCAATTTGGGCACGCGTCCCTGACAGCAAATGATCAATGCGGTGTGAAATCGGTTGACCGACTTCGACCGATGCGCCAGGAATCCGGCTCAGGTTTTGGCGGACTTCTTCCATCACTTCGGCGTGTGGGCGATTCTTTTCCTGGGTGACAACTTCGATTTCGCTGGTATTGACTCCGGCAGCATGTTCGTCAAGTTCGGCCCGTCCGGTTCGACGGGTTGTCGTCACCACTTCCGGTGTTTGGTGGAGCAGGTTTTCAGTGATGACGCCGATCCGGTTTGACTCGCGAAGCGAGGTTCCAGGCGGCAGGTTGACGTTGATATTGAGCGTGCCTTCGTTAAACGGTGGTAAAAACTCTCGTCCCATCAATGGAATAACCGCCAGGGTCACTGCCAGCAGGACAGCGGAGGCGCCGATAATCTGGTACGGATGGGTTAAGGTCCAGTTAAGCAATCGGGCATAGTGACGTTTGAGCCACACCACCAGCCGTGAATCGGCTTCGTGATGGAGCAACTCCGACCGGGTGAGCAGGTAATAGCACAGCACCGGAGTTACCGTCAGTGCCACCGCCAGCGATGCCAGAATGGAAATGACATACGCAAATGCAAGCGGTGCAAACATTCGCCCTTCAAAGCCGCTCAGGCTAAACAACGGCACAAACACCAAAACAATAATCAGCGTGGCAAACACAATCGAATTTCGGATTTCGCTAGAAGCTTTGAAAATAACCTGGATGACCGGTTCCGGCTGGGCCGATTGGGTGTTTTGCTTCAACCGGCGAAAGACGTTTTCCACATCCACGATGGCATCGTCCACCAGTTCCCCGATGGCAATCGCCAACCCGCCGAGCGTCATGGTGTTGATGCTCAATCCAAAATAGTTCATAGCCAGGACTGCGGCGATGAGCGAGAGCGGAATGGCAGTCAGACTGATGAACGTCGTGCGGAAATTCCACAAAAACAGAAACAAAATGACAGTCACGAGGATGCCACCTTCAATCAACGCCCGCTGTACGTTGCCAATCGCCCGCTTGATAAAGTCAGCCTGCTGGAAAGCTTTGGTATCAATCGTGACATCTGGGGGAAGGGTTGGTTTCAGGCTGGCCAATGTTGCTTCAATCTGGCTGGAGACTTCGAGGGTATTGGCGTTCGGCTGTTTCTGGATGGTCGCCACCACGGCTGGCTGACCGTTAAAGCTGCCGTCTCCACGTTTGAGTGCCGGGCCGATTTGAACGGTTGCGACATTTTTGACCAGTACGGGTACGGTCTCGCGAACGGTAATCACTGAATTTGCCAGGTCTTCAATCGAATGAATTCTGGCACGGCCCCGGATCAGAAATTCCTCATTCGGACGCTCTAAAAATCCGCCCGGCGCGTTGGCCGTGGCGGCAATCACTGCTTCTGTGACTTCTTTGAGACTGATTTGATAGTCAGCCAGTTTGGCTGGATTCACCAAAACTTGAAATTGTTTGGTTTCGCCACCAATGATCATCACCTGCGAGACTCCGGTGACCCCGAGCAATCGCGGGCGGATGGTCCAATCTGCCAGAGAGCGAAGCTCCATCGGTGTGGTCGTGGTGCTGGTCATTGAAATGAGCATGATTTCGCCCATGGTCGAAGAAATCGGCCCCAAGGTCGGCGGAGACACGCCTTCCGGAAGTCGAACCTGCTGGAGCTTTTCTGTTACCAGTTGCCGGGCACGGTAGATGTCGGTGCCAAACTGGAATTCCACAAACACCAGCGAAATACCAATCGCCGAATTGGAGCGCACCCGAAACACACCCGCTGTGCCGTTCATGGCGGATTCAATCGGGAGCGAGACCAGCGATTCGACTTCTTCGGGGGCCAGACCGTGGCTTTCAGTCAGAATGGTGACGGTTGGTGCCGTCAAATCGGGAAACACGTCAACCTGTGTCTGGAATGCGATGACACCGCCATACACCAGCAGTACACCGGCGGCGATGACCACCAGCAGTCGGTTGTTGAGGGACCAGTCAATGATTTTATTCAACATAAGGTTTCGGAATCGGGCCGCCAGGGGATGCCATTTTGGAATGGACTCCTCAGGTTGAGAGATTATTAAACTATTGAAATCAATGAGTTTAATTTATTCTTCATTCTTCATTCTTCATTCTTCATTCTTCATTCTCAATTCTTCATTCTTCATTCTTCATTCTTCATTCTTGATTGGCATCAGGTTTCGTGGGTATGTGCACCGGCGTTTGCGGGTCTGAGTTCTTGAAGTTTGAGCTGGTAGGCGCCCTGTGTCACCACTCGTTCTCCTGGGTGGAGGCCGGAAAGCACGGCGATGGTGGCGCCATATTCATCGCCAACTTTGACCTCGCGTCGTTCAAACTCTTCGCCTGAAAGCAGCACGTACACGATTTTTTTTCCTTCGTGATCGAGCACGGCTTCACGCGGAATCAGCACGGCTTCAATCTGATCACCGGCATCAAGCCGAAGATTGGCCTGCATCCCAATGCGCAATTCACGGCGGGGATTGGGCACCGAAAAAATCACCGTTGCTGCCCGAAGGTGCTCGTCAATCACCGACCCAATGTTGACGAGCCTCCCCGTGTATTCCGTGTCGGGCACGGCCACCGTTGTAAAAAACGCCGTTTTGCCGATTGCCAGCCGGTGCAAATCCTTTTCAAAAATGGGAGCTTCGACCCAGACCTCATCCAGATTGACGATCTCAAACATTGCTTCCCCGGAGGCGGCGCGTTCGCCAGGTGATTTATGGACCGCTGTAATCGTGCCGGTCAGTGGTGCCCGGATTTCAAAGCGGGTCGTACTGTCTGCAGGCTCGATAGCTGATGAGTCGTTTAATGCCTTTAGTTGATCCTGGGCGGCAGCGGCATCAGCTCCGGTTGCTTTGAAATTGGTCTCTGCCGTTTGTACTTCGCTGAGCGAAACAATTCCGTCCCGGTGGAGCTTTTGCGCCCGGTCATATTCATTTTTGGCCAGCGTCAGCCGGGCCTGGGTTTCATTGACATCCTGAGCCAGCCGGCGGCGTTCGGCTTCCAATCGGGCATTTTCAATTCGAACCTGGGCATTGGCAGCCGCAATTTGCCCGGTGTCACCAGCGGCTGGAATTTGTTGCACCACCGCCAGCAGTTGCCCTTTGGAAACTGCCTGACCAATTTGGGGGAGCGGGTGTGAACCGGTAATGATGCCTTCAACCGGAGGCGACACCACGGCATGGCGCTCAGGAGTGGCCACCACTCGCCCGGTGGAAACAATCTGGCGAGCGACAGTTTTGGCTTCGGCCTGAGTCAGTTTCATCCGAATAAGCCATTGCTGTTCCATCAGGAACTTGACGGTGCCGGTACTCTGAGCCGCAACGGGTGTTTCTTCCGCCACAGGAGGGCTCCGCCGCCACAGAACAGCCGCCAGAATCGTTGCCGCCACAATCAGAACGGTCAGCCAGAGGACCCAGGACATTTTTTGGCTGGTCTGTGACGTTGGGTTGTCAGGAGTGACATTCGGGGCTGGTGAGAGATCAGGGCTTCCCATAAAGATATTCTCCAGTTTGGAAGGATTCGATGGCAGTTACTCCACCTGAAAATCAGTCAAGGCCAGCCGTTCGTCGAGCTTGTTGTTTTTGACGTGAAATTCAATGTCGTACTGGCCTGAATTGGAAATTGTGACATCCGCGACATAAATTCCGGTGACTTTCCCGATGCGGGCTTTGGTTTGAGCCATTTCAGTTGGCTGTCCCTTCATTCGGATTGAAAGCACGACCTCTGCCTTTTCAACCGGCGAACCATCGGTTAAATCGGTGAGGTGAATCAAAAACTGGCTTTTGCGATTGGCTTTCAGCGGTTCGTACTCAAAGAAATTCTCAATTCGGCTGGTAAATTCAGTGCGGGATAGTGCTTCTTCCTCGGCTTCGGAATGGGGTGGCAGTGAGGGGCGAGGCGAACACCCGGTCATTCCGATCACACAGGCCAGACCCAGACACCACAGAAGGACACCGGCTTTGATCGAAAACCAGTGCTTTGGCAGAGGGGAATTTCGTGTTTTTCCATTCATATCTATGCTCCTGAAACTACTGGCAGTAGTTTTTAAAACTCTGAAACCGGCAAAAATCTGGATCCGACCGGCAGGGTCATCAAAATTGGTGGAGGATTTGTTCCAGCAATCGGTGAATGGCCAGTGGTGAAACGGCAAATACCATCAGCAACAACGTCCCAAAAGTAAGGCTCAGCCACAGTGCGGAACCGGTCCAGGAGCGCAGCAGCCGTACCACGGGGACAGGTTCTTGAGAATCCAGCAATCCGACCAGATGATGAATGCGGTGTTCCAGGTGATGAGCCGCGTCGCCAAAGAACGCCGATTGTCCAGCCTGGGGATTCATCCGGAACGTGCTCGCCATCCGCTTGATTTTGACCAGCGCTTCAGCCACGGCCAGCGGGTGGGTGCGGGTGGCAGCCACTTCATCACAGATTATTTCAACCGAATGGCTCCACCACCCATAGAGAATATTGGTGAGGGGAAAGGCAAATGAACTGTACCGGCACAGGGTCAGCAGCCATTTCAACAGATTATCACGGCGGCGGTGATGGGCAGCTTCGTGTTCAAGCAAAGCTGCCAGCTCTTCTCTGGTCAGACTATTGAGCAACCCGGTTGATACAATCAACTTTGACTTGAAGTATCCCCACACAAATGAAAACGGACGCCGGCTGTGGACAAGCCCGACTTCGAGCCCATAGTCGTGGCAGGTGTGTTTAACCAGGGTAATATGTTCGGCGGGAACTGGCTCGCCGCTGAGTTCAAGACACCGAACCAGGCTTCCAATCCGGAAATACACTCGAAGTGCTGCCAGACCAGCCGTCAGCGTTGCCCCAAGCAGAAACAGCAACGTGGAATATTCCAACACTGGATCGAAACCAGAGGTCAGGGCATTCAATAGATGCAGCGAATGTGATTCTTCGTGATAGGTATTCCAGTGTGGGCCGTTGAGCCAGCCAACCGGCACCAGGGAGGCCAGCACCAGCCAGCCTGAAAAAAGGGTGGGAAACACCAGGGCGGAGGCGTACAACCGCGATTGTCCCAACGGATGCCAGGTCTTGAACTGGCCGCTGACCCGAACCACTCCGATCAAAAAAAAGGCCAGCGCGGACACCACCGTGTTGATCAGGACAAAATTTTCAATTCCAACCAGCAGGAGTGCCCACGGTGAAATCATCATGGCCGCTTACCTTTTCGTTTTTCCTGAATCAAGGCTTCCAGTTTTTTTAACTGGGCTTCGTCTTCACTGACCATATCCACAAAGGTTGAGAGTGCCGGTTCGCCAATTCCCTTCAAGATCGCACTCAGGACTTCTTCGGCCATTCCGCGTTCAAATTCCTCGCGGGTGTAAGCAGGTGCATAGACGAAGGCTTTTCCTTCTTTTTCGCGGGTCAGATAGCCTTTGCGGTGGAGTCGGTCAAGCGTGGTTAATACTGTGGTGTGGGCAATCGTGCGATTGTGGGCAAGGCGGTTTTCCACTTCGGAGACCGTTTGCTGGGGCTGCTGCCAGAGAAGCTCCATAATAGCGGTCTCCAATTCACCCAGCACGTGGCTGGCGCCCTGGCGGTCGGTTTTAAACCCTCTGAGTGAAAATTTCGGCATGGTGGT
>DAOQNB010000112.1:0-10299 GCA_035335845.1 Acidobacteriota bacterium
GTTCCAACGAATCAATCTACCTCAATCAGGAAGTGATCAAATCAAAGGGGTTGAATCGGTCAGAGGTTGAGCGTGTGGCAGGTGAGGCAGCGATGAATATTCAAGGGGTGGCGACCTACTTTACCCGAACCCAGTTAATTAACGGTCCACAACCCGCCAGTGACCTCTCGCAGCGAGTTGCTGCTGCGTTTAACCCACAACGAAGCGGTGATGTCTATCTGATTGCCCAACCCTACTTTTTCTTTGAAGAAGACTACTTTCTGGCGACCACGCACGGATCTCCATACAGTTATGACACCCACGTTCCCGTCATTTTGATGGGAAAAGAGCTACGTCCTGGTCAATATCCGGCGCCGAGTTCCCCGGCTGATATTGCACCAACCCTGGCCGCAATCCTTGGGATTGAACCGCCGAGTGGTTCAGTCGGTCGGGTGTTAACCGAAGCGCTGGAACCAGCCGTCGCCCCAACGAAAAAGAAAAAATAAAGCCAGTTCATAGTCAGTAGTCAGTAGTCAGTAGCTCATTAAATTCAGTTTATAGAATCACTTGACTATTTTTCATCACAATGGGTTCACGACCAGACAACTTTCTTTTACCTGGAAATTCCACATCTGTGTTTTCAAACGGCGAAAGGTTTGAAGGCTCTCTACTTCCTTCAGCCCTCAGCCCTTAGCCCCAAGCCCTAAAAATTATGACGACCGAATTCTCACGCATTCTCTATCAAGTTGAAGCCCCACTGGCCACGATTCTGCTCAATCGTCCTGACAAACGAAACGCCCTGGATGATCAGACACTCCATGAGTTGCGCACGGCAGTTGCCGCTGCTGGGGCTGACCCGGCAGTGCGGGTCATTTTGTTAAAAGGCGCCGGAAAAGATTTTTGTGCTGGTGCTGATTTGTCGGCCCTGGAAAAAATTGCCCAGGCTGGAACACTTGAAAATATCAGTGATGCCGAAGGCTTTATGCAGCTTTTTGTCCAGATGCGGTATTTGCCCAAGCCGATTGTCGCTCAGGTGACAGGCCGTGCCCTGGCCGGAGGGTGCGGGCTGGCATCAGCCTGTGATGTCATTTTGGCGGCGGAAAGCGCTCAGTTTGGCTATCCAGAAGTCAAAATTGGGTTTATTCCGGCCATGGTCATGGCGATTTTGCGCCGTAATATCAGCGAGAAACGGGCGTTTGACTGGATGGCAATTGGCGACCCCCTTTCAGCCCAGGAAGCAGCCAATTATGGACTGGTCACCCACGTCTATCCAGATGCTGAATTTGAAACCAACGCCCTGGCATACGTCACAACACTGGCCTCCCGGAGCGCGTCAGCCCTCTATTTAATGAAACGCCTGCTCTATCATATGGATGGAATGACGTTTGAATCGGCAATCCGAAGCGGGGTTGACGGAAACGTTCTCAGCCGCAGCACTGAAGATTGTCAGGCGGGAGTTGCCAAATTTCTCAAGAAAAACTAACGACACGGCCTGTCAGACACAACACTCCACAGAGAAAAAGGGAGACAGTTAAACACTGTCTCCCTTTTCACATTTTCCAATCACAAACGAAGTCGTTTGATTAGAAGCTGTACTTAAACGCAAACTGGATCAGGCGTGGGCCAGTTGAGGTGCTCACGATCCGTCCAAAGTTGGGGTTCGCACGAACGTTCACCGGGTTGGCGAAATTCGTCTGGTTGAAGATGTTATAGAATTCAGCCCGGAACTCAACTTTGTGACGTTCTTTGATCGGGATGAATTTCACAACTGAAATGTCGGTGTTGGTTTGGCCAGGGCCAGTCAAAATGTTACGACCAGTGGTACCAAAGTTTCCATTCCCGCTCGACAGGATAAAGGCACTGGTATTGAAGTACCGGTTGAGCCGTTCTTTATCGGGTCCGCTGCCATTTGGATCGCCGCCAAACAACGGATTATAGCTGGCACGTGATGAGTCAAAGAGGCCAGCCGTGTTGATCACGCTAAAGGGTGATCCGGTTTGACCAGTAAAGACCCCTGAAAGCTGCCAGTTGTTGACCAGCGACTTCCCGATCACGTTATCGCCTTTGTAGATTGCCGGCAGGTCATAGACCATGCTGACGACCAGGCGGTGGCGACGGTCAAAATCAGCCGTGGCCCGGTTTCCAGCAAAATTCCCCTGGTTTCCAAAGTCAGCCGATACGTCGCTTGTTCCGTTTGATGATCCCTGACCGGAATATTCGTCAATGGCGTGTGAATAGGTGTAGGCCACCAATCCCTGCAGTCCGTTGGAATACCGTCGGGTCAGGCTCACTTGCAGTGAGTTGTAATTGGACTTGGCTGTATTTTCGGTCAAATGCACACCAAAGCCTTGAACCACAACTTCAGACAGCGATGGAGAGAAAGGTCCAGTCTGAACCTGGTTTGGTCCACGCAAGGTGTTGACATTGCGCAACCGTGACAGTTTGCGGCCTTGTGAGCCGACAAAGGTCACTTCCAACTGGGTGTTTGGCATAAATTCCCACTGGAAGCCCAGGGTGTACTGTTGAATGTATGGTGTCCGGGCGGCATGGAGGCCAGGGTAAATCCCCTGCACCGGAACCGGAACATTACCGGCGAAGAACGGCAAACCACCCGTCGGGAAGTTCGCGCGATTTTGGAGGTTCAATGGATACTGTTGCGGAATCGGAGCAAACGGGCTGCTAAATGGCCGTGAGAATGGCGTGCCAGGCAGAATTGAAGCAATCGTGTAATACGGGAAGCTCAAGCCCTGGTTGTTGGCCGCACGGGCATTTGGACGGTCATAGTACACACCATATCCGCCACGAATCACAAACTTGCCTGAGTCAAATGGGTTGTAGGCAAACCCAAACCGTGGTGCAAAATTGTTCCGGTCAGGATCAACCAGCGATTTACGCAGGGTTGGAATCCCGGCCAGTGGTGTTTCAGCATTGTCAGCCTGGAAGAAACCATTGAAGGTTCCGACCCGGCCAGCACCTGGCACCGTGTCGTCAAACGTCACAAACCGACCTTCGGTGTCATAGAAGGCACCGTAGTAGTCATACCGAACACCCAGATTCAGGGTCAGCTTGTTGTTGACCCGATAGTCATCCTGGAAGAAAAACGCATGGTCGTGTGACCGAACCGCACGCTGGGCTGACCCAGGACCAATGATCGAGAAGATGCTGGGCAGACCAAACAATTGACCATTTGAAGCCAGCGTTGGGGCCACCAGCAATTCGGTGAACGCATCTGGACGGGTAATTGAGCCTGGACGGCTGGCGGCCAGCGCGGCGGCCACACCACCAGTGAAGGTGATTGAACCGCGAGCAAAAATGTCAAAATCCAACCGCACCCGGTTATAGCGGTATTCACCGCCAAACTTCATTGAGTGTCGGCCTTTGGTCCAGGTCACGGTGTCACCAAATGACAGCGTATCGGCCTGGTTGTCGCTCTGTGAAAATCCTGATGGACCAACCGTAAACTGGTTTAACAGAGCAATGGCTGGCAGTCCGCTGAAATTCCCCTGGTTGGGGGTGCTGATTCCAAACTGAGCCGCGGTAAACGGTTCTTCTGGAATGGCGGTGGTTGGAATGGCGTTATAGCCAAACCGGAATTCATTGACGATGCCGCTTCCAAACACATGCGTGTCAGTCACTGACAAAAAGCGGTTATCGGCAGTGGTCGCCACCGGATAGCCCGGCGTTTGTAAGGCATTTGCCAATCCAAACTGGCTAAACAATCCCTGATCCAACGAGTTGTTGGCAAAGAAGAATTTGACGCCCAACCGGTTGTTGCTGGTGACCTGGGCATCAACGTTAGCATTGAACTGATCTTCGTCAAAAGTTGATTCAGAGGTTAAGGTTCGGAATGAACGGCCATTTCCAGAAGGAATCAGAAATTCTCCGTTCGGGTATCGAGCTTGCAGCAGTCCAATCGAAACTGGATTGACATATCCACCAAACAGTGGAGCCCGGGTCCGGGACAGTGCCGCCAGGGCAGTCAATGACCGATCATCGGTTAAATCTGGTGACGTAAAGGCGGTGGCCAGACTGTTGGTCAATGACGTGCCATTGGTTTCACGCGTTCCCTGGTATGAACCAAAGAACCACACTTTATCTTTGACAATCGGGCCACCAAAGGTGCCGCCAAACTGATGGCGATTGTTCTTGGGCCGATCAACGCCTTGCCCGTTGAGGAAGAAGTTGTTGGCGTTCAGCTTTTCATTGCGAAGAAAGTAGTACGCGTTGCCATGGAATTCGTTGGTGCCCGACTTGGTCACCGCCGTCACAATCCCGCCGGCATTACGTCCCTGAGACGCATCAAACTGACTGGTTTGGACGATAAATTCCTGAAGCGCATCGGTGGCTGGCACCGCCAGATTGGGGGTTGAACCAGTTCCGATTGAGTTGGCATCAATTCCGTTGATCAGCACTGAATTGCTGGTCGTACGCTGACCGTTCACATTGATGGCGGTATCGCCACGGCCAACTTCTGAAGTGTTGGTAATGTTGGTGGATGTCCCAGCCGACAAAGTCAACAACTGCTGGAAGTTGCGGGTTGGCAGCGGTAATTGACGCAGGCTGCGTTCTTCAATCACCCGACCGCCGGTGGCTGAATCGGTTCGGACCAATGGTGTTTCACTGGTGACGGTAATAATTTCCGACGTTCCGGCACCGACTTCCAGTTTGGCATTCGCCACCGTGGTTTCGGTAATCCGGACCGGGACATTGTCAAGTGTAAACTGTTTGAAACCTTCGATCTTGACCTCAATACGGTACGTTCCTGGCGGGAGAAGGGTGACCAGATAGTCACCGGATTCATTGGAGGTCACATCACGACTGACCCCTGTATCCTGGTTGGTGACGGTCACCGTAGCCCCCGCAAGTATCGCCCCGGATGGATCCGTGACCGTACCACGAAGCTGCCCGGTTGCGGCCTGGCCCCAAGCAACGGATGGGAAAAGACACAGAGCGAATGCCAAGAAAAACACGGCAGTTGAAAAGATTGACTTTTCGCGTTCGCCCAGCCTTTTCTTCTTCGGAGCTACAGCCAGATGTATGAGTTGGTTGAACATGTAGCAAACTCTCCTTTTATTTTCTGGACTCTTGCAAACGATGATGGTTGGAATGCCCGATGATGGCATCTCCGTTCAAAGTGAATGAAAGCTGGGGGAAATGACCAAAAGGCCGCACCTTCCCCTTAGTTCCTAAGCACACTGAAGGCGAAGATATCCAAGTGTGTGGGCAAACTCACTGCACAAAAGCTGGCTACGGCTGGATTATGGTTTAGGATTTGACGAGTCAGGGGAAGATTTACACAAGGTTTAGTTCTTGTCTAGCCTTTTTGGACATTAGGGGGGACTTCCTGCAACTCCTTGACGCCGTTGCACAAAAATCCAAATTTCTATAGGTGAAATCCAATTCTTCAGATCTTTGAGAATCTGAATTTCAGTGCATTTCTGCGTAGAAATTTGCCAGATTTTCAACCACATAGTGACGCATTTCAGCCGTGAGCTCGGGATAAATTGGAAGTGCCAGTGTTTCGAGTGCAGCGCGCTCAGATTCAGGAAAATCACCCCGGCGGTATCCCAAATCAGCAAAACATTCCTGTTGGTGGAGTGAAAGCGGATAGTAGACTTCAGTTCCGATACCTTGCTCCTTGAGAAAATTCCGCAGGGCATCTCGGCTGGTAGCTCGAATCACAAATTGATTAAAAATATGTCGCACATCAGGCAAAATCGTCGGTAGATCAATCTTGCCAGCCAGTCCTGGATGTGCCGCGATGAGTTCGGCATAGTGGCGCGCATTCTGAGCCCGAGCCGTGCTCCACGCATCTAAATGACGCAATTTAATCCGGAGCACCACGGCCTGGAGCGCATCCAGACGACTATTAAATCCAACATAGCGATGATAGTACTTGGTGGTTTCACCATGAACCCGGAGCGCCCGCAACCGCGCCGCCAGCCCATCATCGAGCGTCGTGAGACATCCGGCATCGCCCGCAGCCCCCAGGTTTTTGGTCGGGTAAAAACTAAAACACCCAATCAGCCCCATTGAACCAGCCCGCTTCCCTTTCCACTCAGCCCCAATGGCCTGGGCGGCATCTTCAATCACCGGCAGGTCATGGGCACAGGCAATCTGATTGATGGCGTCCATATCTGCACACTGACCAAACAGATGAACTGGAATGATGGCCCGGGTCCGAGGGGTAATGGTTTGTTCAAGCTGGGTGGGATCAAGATTGAAGGTGTGGGGTTCGATATCAACAAAAACCGGGATGGCGCCAAGTCGGGAAATCGAGCCAGCGGTGGCAAAAAACGTGTAGGGTGTGGTGATGACTTCATCGCCGGGTTTGATATCGAGTGCCATCAATGCCAGCAACAGCGCATCCGAACCGGAAGCACAGGCAATAGCGTGCGGAACACCACAATATTCGGCAATTTCTTTTTCCAGGAGTTCGACTTCACGCCCCAGGATAAAAGCCTGGTTTTCAAAAACGGTTTCAATCGCAGGCAGAAGTTCAGAACGAAGCGTGGCAAACTGCGCTTTCAAATCAAGCAAGGGGACATTCATGGGGATTCACTCTGGGAAACAGGCTGGGGAACAACCATCACAGGGTTCATTCAAATGGCCCCAAAAAGATTGTCTTGCCCCCAAACCAAATTCAAAAAGGGGCTACCCTAGCCTATTTTCCCAGCAATTGTCTACCCTTTCCACACGATCAGTGGTCAATCAGCCACATCTGGAGAAAAGCACTCTCAGAAAATTGGTCAATCATTCAATAACTACTTGAAATCAACTCAACCTTTTCTGATTCAGGTAGTTACCCAAACACTAACCGGATTACTTTGCCTCTTTGAATATAACATGCCGCCGCACAATCGGATCATATTTCCGAAATTGCAACCGTCCGGTTGATTTGGATTTGTTTTTCGTCGTGTAGTAGCAATAGGCACTTTCGGTACTTCGTAATCTAACCTGGGTTCGTTTTCCAGTTGCCATAAGAAATATTTGTCCTTGTCAAAAAGAAATAGCGAACTCTGCTCAGAAATCATTGCCTGGTACCGGAGGTGTTCTCAGTGCCAATCATCTCTGAGCAAAATCGCAAGTTCCTCAAACCTTATTCAGCCCTGTATTTCTGGCAGTTATTTTTCAACCAGCGGCTGGAATTTCAGGATTAGTGGTTTCCCAGTGCTTGGGTTTGGTCCCAACCAACAAAAAAACCCACCTTCAACGTGAAAGGTGGGTTGCTTTATCGCTGGGAGTAGTAGACGGATAAAAGTTTGAATTCAGTTGGCTCAAGCATCGACAAGCTCGCCGGCTTCTTCATCTTCCCACTGAGGAAACGGATCTTCGATTGTTTCCCAGTATTCAGAGTCAAAGGCCAGCTCAGAATCAGTCAGTAGACAGGTATTGAGTTCATATTCAATCAGGTCCTGATCCAGATCAATTCCAATAAACACCAGTTCTTGCCGCCGATCACCAGCCTCTGGATCCCATAATTGCCTGATCTCTTCGTGGAGTTCTGGATCTTCAGGCCATTCTTCACGTGGAGTGTCAGCCCACCAGATGCCACCGGGTTGAATCCGCAAATCATGCCCGGCCTGGCTCCACACCGCCAGTTCTGTTGGACGCGAAGCCAGCCAGAAAAATCCTTTGGAACGAACAATATTTTCCCACCATTCGCTCTTTCCACGCCTGGTTAGAAAAGTCCAAAGCCGTTGTGGATGAAAGGGTTTTCGGGCGCGAAAAACAAAGCTGCTGATTCCATATTCGAGTGTTTCAGGGGTGTGTTCACCACGCAATTCCTGAAGCCAGCCAGCCGCCTGACTGGCCCGTTCAAAATCAAACCGTCCAGTATTGAGAATTTCCGTTAATGGGGCTTTTCCAAACTGTGTGCGCACCAGTTTGGCTTCTGGATTGAGGTGATGCAGGATGGCTTCAAGCATGGCCAGATCGTCTTCAGCAATCAGATCCGTCTTGTTGAGCAGGATGACGTCACTAAATTCGATTTGATCAATCAACAAATTGACAATTGACCGGTCGTCATCTTCGCCAAGGGCCACACCACGCTCCAGCAAACTTTCGCCTTCGGCATAGTCCTTCAGAAAATTCAGCGCATCAACTACGGTTACCATCGTGTCTAGTTGTGCGACATCAGACAGGCTTTGACCAGTTTCATCGGCAAAAGTGAAGGTTTCGGCAACAGGTAATGGCTCAGAAATTCCGGTGGACTCAATCACCAGATAATCAAACCGGCCTTCGCGGGCGAGTTTGGCGACTTCAATTAAGAGATCCTCACGCAACGTGCAGCAAATACAACCATTTGACATTTCAACCAGTTTCTCTTCAACCCGGTTGAGCGTGGCTTCACCCTGACGCACAAGTTGCGCATCAATGTTGACCTCGCTCATGTCATTTACAATGACTGCCACCCGCAGTCCTTCACGATTCCTCAAAATGTGATTGAGTACCGTGGTTTTCCCAGCCCCGAGAAAGCCTGACAGCACAGTCACAGGCAACTTTGGCTTCGCTGACATGATATTTGCCTCCCAATTCTGAATCTCTTTTTCAGGCGCGAAAAAAGAACGGTCAGTGTGTTGGGAATTTGTGATTTCAGCGATGAAAAAGTAACCAGCGGCTGTGAAAGGGAGGTAGGTGGCAGATTTTCGCAATTGGATGGAGTTGGTGGCTCAAAGCCAATGAGCTGGCTCTATAGCTGTTCAGATAAATATTTGCGTGGTGTTTGTGTAGTTCATACTTTAGAAACCATTGAAGAATCTGAATTTCCGTTCTGTGTATTCCGTATGTTCCGTGGTTCTTTACCTGAAATTCTATATCTCATTGGACCTAATGCACCTTCTGTGTCTTCTTCTTGAGAAAGTCCATCATCACATATTCCCCGAGATTGTAAGTCGTTGTGAAATATGCTTTTCCCTGGGCAATCTCGGTGACTTTCTTGATGAAATCAACCAGATAATAATCATCCGCCAGCATAAAGGTGTTGATCATAATGTTGCTGCGGCGGCAGGCGGCCACTTCGCGGTAGGTGGCGTCCATTATCAACCGGTCAAGCCCCATTGGGTTCTTATAAATCCTTCCATCTGGCATCGTTAATGCCGAAGGCTTGCCGTCGGTGATCATAATGATTTGCCGCATGTCCTTGCGCTGGGCGGTGAGGATCCGGCGGGCGAGTTTTAAGCCTTCGGCAGTGTTGGTGTGATAGGGACCAACCTTGACCCGTGGCAGTTTCGCCAGGGGAACCTCTTCGGCTGAATCATGAAAGAGAACCAGTCGAATCGAATCGCCGGGATATTGGGTTCGGATTAAATGAGTCAGCGCCAGCGCCACGGTTTTGGCCGGGGTGAAGCGGTCTTCGCCATACAGCACCATGCTGTGGCTGCAATCAAGCATGACCACGGTGGCACACGAACTGGAATATTCTGATTGATGGACCATCAGGTCTTTATACTCAACATTGAGTGGGACGCCCAGACCTTCGCGACGAATGGCAGAGAGCAACGTCGCGTTAACATCCAGATTGATCGTGTCGCCAAACTCATATGGCTTGCTGGATTCGTGGGCTTCAACTCCGGTTGAGAGAAATCGGGTATCGTGGCGGCCAAAACTGCTCTTTCCAACGGCCCCAAGCAATTTCCCAAGGGCTTTAAACCCAAGGAAATCAAGTCCTTTTGAGGTAATTTCAAATTCCAGCTTGACCGGTTTCGAGGCTTCGGCCTTCCCTTGCCCGGTAGCATCCGGCGGCGCGGGTCCGCTCTGTCCATCCTCAGCCGACTGGGTACTGATATATCCGGATTGCGTCAACCGCTGGATAATTTCATCAATGAGTTCATCGAGCTTTTCCGGGCTCATGTACCCGTTTTCATCCATCAGGGATTGAAGATCTTCTTCATCAATCAATTCACCGCGCATAATGAGCTGGCGGATGGCCTCGCGCAACGCCTCAACCGACGTGTCAATGTCTCGAATCCGCCGGGTATATCCGCCCATAAATCCGCTCTGGAGCAAAAAGTCTGACAGGCGATCCATCAGCTTGCCCAGATCAAATGAATCCCAGTCAATTCCGCTCCATTTGCCATATTTGGTGAATTTCATAACCCCTCAAAGCAGAATGAAGAATTGAGAATGAAAAAGTGTTTGGTTCCTGGTTCTTGGTTCTTGGTTCTTGGTTCTTAGTTCTTGGTTCTTGGTTCTTGGTTCTTGGTTCTTGGTTCTTGGTTCTTGGTTCTTGGAAGGTATTGATTCCTAAGCACCAGGCACCAAGTACCAGTTTTTCTTCATTCTTCATTCTTCATTCTTCATTCTTCATTCTTCATTCTT